>VFKT01000109.1 GCA_009885395.1 Deltaproteobacteria bacterium
ACGCGGGTGATCGCGACGTGGGCATCGCGGCTTTCTCCGCGCTGAACGGCGGCGACGGCTGGATGCTGCCCGAGACCGTGCGTCTCGCCGACCACGGACTTGGCCATGACGATCGCGCCCAGGAAGCGCAGCCCGTCGCGAGCCGTCTCGGGCCGCGCTTCCTCGACTGGCAGCTTGCGCAAACGCCGGAAGAGAGCTGGGCCGAGTGCGAGCGACACGCCCGCGCGATCCTCGGCGAAGCGGAGTTCGAGCGACGGTTTGGCAGAAATGGCAATCATAGTGTCGACGGAGCTCAGACCAAGCCGACGACGGCGGGCGAGGCAGCAAAGACAACGCTTGGACAGCAGAACCTGTTCGAGTAGGAAGCGAATACGATGCTGACCAAGCTGCGAATCAAGAACCTGAAAACCTGGGGAGAGCAACTCTGGAGTCCAGGGATGGAGGTTGCGCCCATCACTCTCCTGCTCGGCCCAAACTCGGCCGGCAAGACATCATTGCTGCAGGTGCCCTTACTTCTCAAGCAAACGTTCGACAGCCCCGACCGAACCCTGGACCTGAACCTGGGTGGCCAGACGACCGACCTCGTCGATCTCGGCAGCTTCGAATCCGTCATTCACGACCACGACGCCAGGAAGGAACTGGGACTTGGGGTGTCGCTGCGCGCCCTGAATGGAACAGACGATCTCGAACTTGAGTACTCGGCCACATTTGCCCTCGCCGGGGCGGCGCCTGCCATCCAGGTACTCGACCTGCGTAGCGGTGGGCGTGTTTTTGCGGCCAGGCGCCAGGGCAAGGGAGGCTACCTTCTGGAGGCGCCGGGCTACGCACCGAAGCAGATCGGGCAACGCTCGGACGCGAAACGCACGTACCAGCCCGAGCGTTCAGTGGCGTTCTCGGCCGATGCGATTGCTGAGCTCGGTCCTGTGGGGGCCGAAGCTCAGGACCTCTCGCTGCGCCTGAGGCAGGCCATCTCGCAGACCGCGTATCTCGGGCCACTGCGGGAACGGCCGGAGCGCAGCTATTTGTGGAGCGGCGTCGAACCCGGGGATCTCGGCAAGCGCGGGGAGTATGCGGTCCATGCCTTGCTGGCGAGCGACAACTCTCGCAAGCGACAGAAGGTCGGTCAGGAGGGTGGAAAGCAGTGGCTCGTCCAACGCGTGTCAGAGTGGCTTTGCAGGCTCGGTGTAGCCGACGAGCTTCGGTTGGAGCGCCAAGGCAACTCGCGACACTATGAGCTGGTGGTGGTTCGCGGCGCTCAGCGCGCGAACATCATGGATGTCGGCTTTGGCATCTCCCAGGTGTTGCCGATGCTGGTGCTCGCGCACTTCGTTCCTCAGGGCACGACGATCGTCGCGGAGCAGCCCGAGATTCATCTGCACCCTCGCGCTCAGGTCGGCCTCGCGGAGCTGATGGCTGAGGTTGCGAAGGAGCGTCATGTCCAATTCCTCGTCGAAACGCACTCCGAGCACCTCTTCCGGAGGCTGCAGTCGCTGATCGCCGAAGAGCGCCTCTCTGCTGACGCCTGTCGCCTCTATTTCGTGGATCGGAACGAGCGCGGTGCAACCGACCTTACCCGGCTCGAGGTCGACAAGTATGGGCGAGTGAAGAACTGGCCGAGGGAATTTTTCGGTGACGCGATCGGCGAGACCGAGCGGCAGACTCGGAAAATGTTCGACCGGGTGGCGCAAGAGCGTGGGAGTCAGGCGCGATGAGCGACCACGTCGTCGACACGAACGTACTTCTGGTCGCGAGCGCGGTCCATCCCTACTCACCCTTCGATGACACGCATGTCCCCATCACCGAGCAGCGCACTGTGTTCGACTGGCTCACGGAGTTTCGCGCGGACACCCAACGGCAGATGGTGCTCGACGACCTCTTCAAGATCTATGAGGAGTACCGCAACAAGCTCTCTGACCAGGACTTCGGGCTGCAGGTGATTCACGAGAAGATGCAGGCGGTGCGACAGGTCAATCTGGCCTGGGACGGAAATGGACACGCTGTCGTGCCCGTCGCCTTCGGGGCCTTCGACCCTTCGGACCGGAAGTTCCTTGCGGCAGCCCTCACAGATCCGGCCACCATATCCATCGTCAACGCGGCGGACTCGGACTGGCTCGAGATCGAGGCAGAGCTGGCGACCGCAGGCGTGACGGTCGTTCATGTGCTCGGGGCCTGGCTTCGCGAGTCCTTGAGAACCCGATGACCGCCTTCTTTCGCTTTCCGCACACGCCGCACGTGGCCTGGCTCGGCGAGGGGCAGCCGCGCGACGACAAGCTGCTCGCCCCTGACGAGGCGCGCGAACTGCTCTCGCATGAGGTCGTCGTGGAGGAGAAGGTTGACGGCGCGAACCTCGGCTTCTCGGTGGACGAGCACGGCGTGCTGCGGGCGCAGAATCGCGGCACCTATCTCTCGCTCGAGGGTGGGCACGGCCAGTGGAAGCCGCTGAAGCGCTGGGTTCAGGCCCGAACCGACGCGCTCGTGGATGCCCTCTTCCCCGACCTCATGCTCTTCGGCGAGTGGTGCTACGCGGTCCACAGCGTCCACTACACGCGGCTCCCGGACTGGTTCCTCGCGTTCGATGTCTACGACCGCGCGATCGGCGAGTTTTGGAGCGTGACGCGGCGAGACGGGCTCATTTCCAAGCTTGGCCTCGCAGTGGTCCCGCGACTCGGCGTTGGCCGGTTCGAGCTGCCGCAACTCAAGGGACTCCTTGGCAACTCGCAGCTCGTCGATGGTCCGGCAGAAGGACTCTACGTTCGACACGACGCGGACGAGCGGCTGTTTGCGCGAGCGAAGCTCGTGCGGCCCGAGTTCGTGCAGGCCATCGACCAGCACTGGTCCAGGAAAGCGCTCGTTCCGAACGCGCTCGGAAACAATTCAGATGGCGAGGGCGCATGGCGCTGAATCCGATTTCGTTCACGGAGCAGGTCGTCTCTGATTTTCTGCGCTACCAGCTCACGACCTACCCCCTCGCCGACAGCGACCTGCATGCGCAGATGCGTGCGCTGCTTCGGCTCGAGGAGAGTCGCTCCACACCGCTGCGGCAGGGCCCCTTCGTCAGCCTTTCGCGCCCGTTCAAGGGTGGCGCGACGATTGATCAACTTGTTAGCGAGGGCGTGCTGCACGAGGGGATGCGGACGGTCGCCTCCTACGCGACGGTTCGCAAGCACCAGGAGAGCGCCATCCGGGCCATTCGCGCGGGCAAGACGACGCTCGTCTCGACCGGCACCGGCTCAGGCAAGACCGAGTCGTTCCTCTATCCGATCATCAGTCGCTGTCTCGAGCTGGGGGACGCGGCGGCGCCGCCCGGCATTCTCGCCGTGCTCGTGTACCCGATGAACGCGCTGGCGGAAGATCAGCTTGACCGACTTCGCGGACTGCTCGCGGGGCGAGGCATTCCTTTCGGGATGTACGTGGGAAAGACCCCCAACGAAGAGGCAGGGGTGCGTGGTGAGCGCATGCCACCGGGCTCGTCAAACGCCGATTACCGTGCACGTCTGCTTCAGATGCGCGAAGCCGGCGAGTCGGCGACACTCCTTCCATACGAGGAGCGCGCGAGCCGCGCGACGATGCGCAGGGAGGGCGGGCAACCACGGATTATACTGACGAACGTGAAGCAGCTTGAGCTCTTGCTCACGCGCGGGAAGGACATCGGTCTCTTCGCGAACGCGCCGCTCGAATTCCTGGTGTTCGACGAGGCGCACACGTTTCGGGGAGCACAGGGAGCGGAGACGGCGTGCCTCATCCGGCGTCTGCGTTCGTTCTGCGGCAAGGAAGCCCATGAAGTGACCTGCGTAGCGACCTCGGCCACGATGGCCGACCCCGAGCGGGGGCCGGCGGCCGCAGTTGACTTCGGGCGCCGGTTTTTCGGTGTGGAGGCCGGACGCGTCGAGATCGTCGGCGAGGTCTACGACGAACTCCGATGGAACGAGCGACGCGCGATGCCCGCAGGCCCCCCCGAGGACCCCGCGGGTGCGCTGAGCCGCCTGCTTGCCGCCGTCGACGCACCGGACGCAGCGGTCGCGGATGCGCTGTCGGCGTGTCTCACCGAACTCGGCGGAGCACGCCTTCCCAAGGTCGACTGGCAGGGCGCGCTCGCGTCTCAGCTCGCCAGTAACGAGCTGGTTTATCAGCTCTCGGAGTTGCTCCGCACGCCGCGCGCCCTCGAGGGCTTGCCCGCGCTTCTGCGCGAGACCCTGCCCCAGGAGGGAGGGCCTCGCGAAGTGTCTCAGCACGAGATCCTGTGCTGGCTTGCTCTCGGTGTGGCCTGCGGTCGGGATGCGCACGACCCGCTGCTGCGTCCCGTCGTGCATAGCTTCATCCGCGGCGTCGGAGGCGCGGTCGTCACGCTTTCGAATCCAGGAGGAGCTGCTCGCCTCTGGCTCGCGGGCGAAGAAGCAGACGGCGAGCTTGGCGAGGCCTGGCGCCGCTTCCCCCTACTCACCTGCACCACCTGCGGGCAGCACTACTACGAGACCTGGGTCAAAGACTTCGGCCTGGTCGCGGGCAAGGGAGCCGCGCCCGAGGGCGGCGACCGCATCGGCACGACGCGCGTCTGGGAGCATCTCTTGCAGGAGCTCGGCGGCGCACGAGCGCTCCTCGTCGATCGGCTGGTCGTGCAGCCGGATGAGGACGACGACGCTGAGACGCTCGACGAGGACGGCAACGTCGAAGCCGCCGCCTTGCCCTCGGGGCACGACTACGACCATCCGCGCCTTCATCCACTCTGGATCTGCAGCCATTGCGGTGCCCTACACGAGCAGAGCGGCACATCGTGCGCCGCGTGCCACGTCACGGGCGCCCTCGCTGCTGTTCAGGTCGTGCGTTGCAAGGAGGATTTGCCCGGTGTCCTTCACTCCTGCGTCGCCTGCCAAGCACCTGGGCGTCGCCCCGGCGGAGGGCGGTACCGCGAGCCGGCGCGCCCCGTCCGTGCGGTTTCGGTGTCCGACGTCCACGTCCTCGCGCAATCGATGGTCCACCTCTCGGAACGCCCGCGCCTGCTGGTGTTCGCTGACAATCGCCAGGACGCGGCCTTTCAGGCGGGCTGGATGCGCGATCACGCACGCCGCTTTCGCTTGCGCACGCTGATGTCGCAGGCGATTCCGGCTTCCGGCGCCTCGATCGGCGATGTCGCGCAGGGACTCGAGGCCGTCCTCGAGGCGGACCGCGAGTTGTCGCGGGCACTCATTCCCGAGGTCTGGCAGGTCGCTCCGCAAGAGGACGCTGGCGTCAGGCACAGAGAAGAGCGCCTCTATTTTCTGCGCATCCAGGTGCTCCGCGAGATCGCGACGGGCGTGAAACAGCGCCTCGGCCTTGAGCCCTGGGGACGGGTTCGGGTGGAATATGTCGGACTCGATGCCGGGCACGATGTCATTGTGCGCTGGGCGCAGCGGCTCGGGTTCGAGCAGGCGGCACTCGCCGAGGGGGTTGCTGCGCTCCTCGACCATCTGCGTCGAACCCGCCTGCTGCACGACGAACCGACGCGTCTCTTCGGCAAATTCTGGCGCGACAGCGACAGGGAGATCCAGTTCGGCTACCTGCCGGCGTTTTCTGGTGGGCCAAGGGGTGCCAAGCTTTCGCGGATGCCGTCGGATTTGGCCGCCCGTGTCACGCAGTGGATCGGAACCCGTCCGACCCAGGTATCGAACACGGTCTCGACGTGGCGAGTCTCCGAGCACGACCTCGAGGACTTCCTGCGGGAGCTCTGGGGTATGCTCGTGGCCATCAAACTGCTGGTGCCCGTTACGCTCCAAGGTTGGGGCGGGCCGCTGCCGGGTAGTGCCGGGACGTTTCAAATCGACGCGACCAAGCTCTGTCTCCTGCCGCACCGTGGCCGATGGCGTTGTGAAAAATGCCGCCGCACTGCGGTTCGGCGCGGACCGACGAGCACGTGTCTCGCGTGGAGGTGCGCCGGTAAGGTGGCGTGGGAGGAGAACGACCCCGACGACTTCGACCTGCACGTGCTCGATGCCAACTACGCCATGCTGCGCGTCGCAGAGCACTCGGCGCAGGTGCCGGCCGATGTTCGGGAGCGGATCGAGAACCAGTTCAAGGGCCAGAATGAGCACCTGAACGCGCTGGTCTGCACGCCGACTCTCGAATTGGGCGTCGATATCGGCGCGCTCGACGCGGTGCTGATGCGGAACGTTCCGCCCAGTGCGGCGAACTACTGGCAGCGCGCGGGACGAGCGGGGCGCCGGCATCGCATGGCGGTCAACATCACCTACGCGCAGGCCAGGGGGTTCGACCAGTCGTACTTCCGCGAGCCGCTCAAGCTTCTTGGCGGTCTGATCGAGCCGCCACGTTTCAACCTGAAGAACGAGGTGATGCTCAAAAAGCATGTGCATGCGACCGTGCTCACTGCGCTCCATGGGCTCGGCAGACGCAGTCCCGAGGCGCTTCGCCTGCGCGTCGAGGAGGTGCTTGGACAGTGCTTCCCATCGACGCTGAAACCCTACTTGTTCACGCTGGGCGGCGAGGTTCGCAAGGAGGTCCTCGACGTGTCGGAGCTCGGGTTGCTCATCCAGGAGCAGCGTCGGTTCGTCATGGACGAGGTGTCGCGGACGTTCACCCGAGCGTGGCCGGCGGAGGACGCAGCAGCGGTGCAGTCGGAGACCCTGGAGTCGATCGTGGACCGAATGTCGGGCTCGCTTGCCGAGGTGCTGCATCGCTTCAAGCGACGCCTGGACTGGGCCGGCGGTGAACTTGCAAAGCTTGCGCAGGCGGAGGCGCAAAAGGGCGTGCTGGACCCGGAAGATCAGGCCCACCGACAGCGGTGCCAGCGAGTGATCGGGCGGCTCAAGGGGCAGGCAATGCGCACCCGGTTGCAGGCGCAGG
>VFKT01000141.1 GCA_009885395.1 Deltaproteobacteria bacterium
CCGCCGCCACGGCACCGGCTTAGGAGCCGGCCGCCTGCGGGTCAAAGACCGACCAGAGTGAACCCGCCCCTCACGGCCCAGGCCCTCGCAGCGAACCCAGGGAGCAGAGGGCCTTGCGCGTGCCCCCCTCCGTCCGGCAACCAACCCCGCCGATGCGCCGCGCCCCTGCAGGTTACCAGGTTCTCGACCAGCACCCGGGGCTCTTTGGCGACATCTTCGTGGTTGAGCGCGACGGCCGCAGGCGGATGCGCTTTGCCTCGGCCTGGGGCATCGACCAGAGCCTTCTCGATCTGCGGCGACCCGAGCGCCCGCCCGCCGCGTACCTGCGCGCGCTGGGCCTCGCGTCCCGGCTGCATCCCTCGATTCGACGCGTGTTGCTGCTTGGGCTCGGCGGCGGGGGTGCCGTGCGGTTGCTTCAAACCGCGGCACCGGGTTGCCGCATCGTCGCCATCGAAGCCGACGGCGCGGTGATCACACTGGCCCGCCAATGGTTCGACGTCCGGCCCGGGCCCGCGCTCGAGATCATTGAAGCCGATGTCCGCGAATTCCTCCGTGGTGCCGGTTCTTCTGCCGCCGGTTTCGATCTGATCCTGCACGATCTCTACGACGAGGATGCGATGCCGCTCGAGCTCACCACCGAAGACCTCTTCGGCGCCTTACGCGACCGCCTTGCACCGGGTGGGCTGCTGACCGTCAATCTTGGAATGCCCAGCGAGGCTCGCGAAAGGCCGATCGTGCGCCGCTTCGCCGGAATTTTTCGACAGCCCGGCTGCGAATTCCGCATGCCCGCCGACCACAACCGACTTCTGATCGGATCGCAGACCCCATTTCCGGGAGCCGCCGACATCCGACGACTGGCCCGTCGGCTCGACCGCGAGCGGGCTTTCGCCTTCCCGGTTCTGCCTTACGCGCGTCGCTACCACGCCCTGCCGAAACCCCGCGCCAGCCGTCCCCGCACCTGAGCGGCCGGCGGAAGCCAGCCCAAGGTTGCAGCGAAGCTGCCGGAGCAGGACAGCAGACCCACGCGCAGAAATTAAACTTCTGCCCCGATATTAAACGCACGTCCCCCTCGAACCCCAAACTGCCAGAACAGGAAATCAGGCCCAAGCCGGGAAATTAAACTTCTGCCCTGGAAATTAAACGCACGTCCCCTTCAGGCGGGCAAAACGCACGTCCCCTCAGAAGAGGAGGCGCGGCGGAGCACCTTCGCGTAGCCGACGTCGATGCAGGCGCCTGATAGGGCACCGCGCTCGGTGAGCATCTGGTGGAGGCGCGGCAGATTATAATGCGGCACCGTCATCAGGAGGTGGTGCTCAAGGTGAAAGTTGACGCGATTGGGCGCGACCAGCAGACGTTCCCAGCGGCGCGCGATCGTGGTGCGGGTCTTGCCTCTGGGCTCGGGGACGTCCTGGGGCGTGAGAGCGTGTTCGGCGATGGCGCGAATCCGCGTCACCAGCGTATTTGTGGTGAGCCACGCGGCCGCCCAGAGCAACCAGAGCTCGGGATGACCGGCCAGGGTGAGCAGCGCGAGCAACACCAGGTTGGTGGTCGCGAAACCGACGAATGCCCGGCGAGCCCGGGGATCCTCGACGGCGCGTGCGCCTGTTCGCGACCAGGCCGCCCGAGCGAATTTTCTACCGGTCGCGCCCGAGAGATCCCGGAAGATCTTGCGACGCAAACTCGACTTCGAGATCGGGAAGGGCGTGATCAAACCAAGATCTGGATCCTTCGCTGTGCCGGTCCAGGCGTGGTGCTGGATATGGTAGCCACGGTAGCCCTCGAGATCGCTCCAGACCGGATACGCGCAGAACCACCGGCCGACGAAATCGTTGACGCCCCGGTTGGCGAAAAGAGTGCGATGCGCCGCCTCATGCATCAGAATGGCCAGCCCAAGCTGCCGCGCCCCGATCACGAAGAGCGCGAAAACGATCGTCACGAAGCCTGGCTGCCAGGCGACCAGCGCCATCGCTGCCGCGACCAGACCCCAATCCACTCCAAGAGAGATCCAGGAGCGCAGGTCGCGCATCTGCAGAAGCTCCCGGATCTCATCGCGTGAAAGACAATCACGCCAGCCGGGCTCGGACATCTCGCTGCTGATCTCCTGGTCCACGGCTTTGAGGGTAGAGCGCCCCCCCACTCCGAGCAAGGCCGGATTGACCTTGCCCCTCGAATCCGTATCCCATAGCCGGGCTCACGGCACTGGCAGGTACGCGCCAGCCTTAGGCACCGTGCGTTTCGGCGTAAATGGCCTTCAGCAAGGGATGCATTCCCCGGGGGCAAGGCCACAACGCCTGCCAAGAGCAGATCCAGCGGCACAAGCTTGGCCAGGGAGGATGCGACAGCCCACAATGCCAGCACCCGCCACGAGCGAAACCCTCGCGCCCTGCCGGCCGGCGGCGCGTCCGCATCTGGCAGGGCGCGCCAACCTCATCTACCGACCCCAAAGGATTGCGGTGGGCCGCGGTCTACGGGGGAGGCCAGCCATCGACGGTCAGAGAGAGGGTAGCGACAAACTCGC
>VFKT01000152.1 GCA_009885395.1 Deltaproteobacteria bacterium
GCGCGGAGACTTTGGCATCGGGAAGCATGCCGTCTTCGATGATGATTTCGAGCCAGTGGGCGCTTTCGTCGACCTCTTCCAGAACGATGCCGAGCTTGGCGAGGAACTCGGCGCGCGATCGCCCGCGACAGGCCGAGCGGTAGTTGGCGCCGACGGACAGCGCGCTGCGGATGAGTTGCTTCCCGACCACGCCTGCACCCAGTTCGCGCGGCAAATGGCGGACCAGTTTTAGCACGCGCAAACCGAACGCCTTGGTCCTCGTCTTAAGCTCGGCTTTATCCACTTCCTAAATCCTAAATCTTACTTCCTAAATTCCCTTCGCCCTCGCGATCGCCGCCATCATCCCCATCGCCTTGTTCACGCACTCCTGATGCTCGGACTCGGGTGACGAATCGGCCACGATGCCGGCGCCTGCTTGAACAAACGCTTTGCCGTCCTTCAGCACGACGGTGCGCAGCGCGATGCAGGAGTCGCTGTGGCCGTCGAAGCCGAAGTAGCCCACGGCTCCGGCATAGACGCCGCGTTTGCTCTTCTCGAGTTGGTTGATGATCTGCATGGCGCGGACTTTCGGGCTGCCGCTGACGGTCCCGGCGGGAAAGGTCGCACGCATCACGTCGTAGGCCGTGCGGTCCGGGCGGAGGGTGCCGTGGACGTTAGAGACGATGTGCATGACGTGGCTGTATTTTTCCACGGTCATGAAATCGCTGACCTGCACGCTGCCATACTCGGCGGCGCGGCCGACATCGTTGCGGGCGAGATCGACGAGCATGAGGTGCTCGGCGCGCTCTTTCGGGTCGGCGAGCAACTCGGCGGCGTTGGCGTCGTCCTCGGCGGCGTTGGCCCCGCGGCGACGGGTGCCGGCGATCGGCCGGATGTCGATGCGCCCATTGATCGCACGGACGTGGACCTCCGGCGAACTGCCCACGAGCGCGAACTGCCCCGCGAATTTCATGCAAAACATATAGGGCGACGGATTCACGAAACGCAGCGCGCGGTAGAGCGTGAGCGCGTCGCCGGTGTAATCCGTCTCGAACCGCTGCGACGGGACGAACTGGAAGATGTCGCCCGCGCGGATGTATTCCATCCCGTCGCACACCATCTGCAGGTATTCGTCGCGCGTGGTGTTGGCGGTGGGCGTGACCGGCGGCGATTCGCGATCGACGTAGATGGGCGGGAGATGCGTCGGTTGGTTCAGTTTCGCGGCGAGCGCCGCGATCTTTTTCGCGGCCAGGGCGTAGGCCGCGTCCGGATCGTTCTCGACGAACGCATTGGCCACGATCCGCAGGCGGCGCGTGCGGTGATCGAAAATGAGGACCGTTTCCGCGAGGAAGAAGAAGCTCTCCGGCAACCCGAGCTGATCCGGCGGCGGCGCGGCGATGGTCGGCTCGAAGAACCGCACCATGTCGTAACCGAGATACCCGACCGCCCCGCCGGCAAACCGCGAATCCTCCAAAGCTGGCGACGGGACGAAAGTGAAGCGGTGCATCAGCACTTCGAGTTCGTGCAGCGGATCGCGCGCGGTCTCGAACTCGCGCGCCACACCATCCTCCACGATGCGGATCGTCCGCCCGCGGCTCTCGAACGTCAGCCGCGGTTGCGCGCCGACAAATGAGTAGCGCCCCGCCTGATCGCTCTTTTCCACCGACTCAAAAAGAAACGAGTAACCGCCCTCGTCGATCTTTTGAAACGCGGAAACCGGCGACTCGGCGTCGGCGATGAGTTCGGTATAAATCGGGATCGTGTTCCCGCGTTTCGCCAGCTCGCGGAACTCGGCGGGCGACGGCTGCAATGGGACGGAATTGGGCATGAGGAAATGGGCATTCAAAGGTGAAACGGATCGAGCGTGGATTGCCCCCCAGACGGCGCGCACCGCTCACGCGGGCCGCGCACCGCCGATGGTCGCACCAAATGGAGCGCCTCACATTCAAGGCGCGATCTCGAGTGCGTTTAGCGTGGGCGTTGCACCGGCGTTTTCCTAGAAAATTTCCGAAGCGCAGCGTCAAACCAATCCCGGCGGGACGGCTGCCCGCCCGGCGGCGGTGCCGGCTTTCCGGTGAGCAAAGCGGTGCGTCCACCTCACTTCACCCGCCGGCCCGGTGCGGGCGCGCGGGGAAAAGCGCGGCGTCCGGCTACGGAGCGACCGTCACTTCGACCTTGAAGATCCGGGTGGTCTTGCCGTCGAGGAAGGTGGGGAAGGGCACACTGACGATTTGGTGGACACCGTCGTCCGCGAGCACCGCCGGCACCGCGCCGTTCGGCGTCCAGCCCTGCAGGTCTTCGGTGAACTTCACGGTGTAGGTCAGCCCGGCGGTGGCGAAGTCTTTGCGGCGCACAAAGAGCGCGCGATAGACCGGACCGGAGAGGGGATTTTCCACGGCGGTGACCGGCTGGCCGGTGGCGGCGATGGCTCCGCCGCCGGCGAAGGTGCCGTTGTATTGCAGCGAGCCGGGTGTGCTGGTGACGGGGTTGGTGCCAAAGGCGAACTCAA
>VFKT01000031.1 GCA_009885395.1 Deltaproteobacteria bacterium
CGGGTGCGAAGGCATGAGGTCGGCTTGAGTGAACTGGCGGAGTACTGGACCGCACGAATCGAGCAGTTGTTGCGGGCCTTTGTGCGCGATCGCGACCGGCTTGCACCACAGCGCTGCGTCGATGTGGAATTCAACGAATTCATGAGCGACGACGTAACCATGGTTGAGCGGATCTTCTCCGTGGCAGGACTCGACCTGCCCGGTGCGGCTCGCCGTCAGCTCGATGCCTATATGCGGGCACATCCGCGCGGGCAGCACGGTCAGGTGGTCTATGATCTGAAAGGCGATTTTGGTTTGCGGGCCGACGAGCTTCGGGAACGGTTTGCCTTTTATTTCGAGCGTTTTCCCGGCGTTCGTGCGGAGGTTTGAGAGCGATGCAGCAGGTACGGATCCACGGCCCATTTGATGTTCGACTTGATGAGGTCGGGGCGCCCCGGCCGGGGCCACGCGATGCGCTGGTACGGATCGCCGCTTGCGGGGTTTGTGGCAGCGATCTCAAATATATCGAAATGGGGGGCTTGATGGGGCCGAGTGGCACGCCGATGCCGCTTGGCCACGAGGCCGCGGGCCTGGTCGAATGGGTCGGCAGCGAAGTCGCGGGGTTCGCGGTGGGCGACCGGGTTGTGGTCCATCCAGGCAACGACGAACTCGGACGCATCGGCAACGGCGCGAGCGAAGGGGCTCTTACACCGAGTCTTCTCGTGCGGGAGGTGGCGCGGGGTGGCCGGCTCTTTCGCGTGCCCGAGGGGCTCTCGCTTGAGATCGCCGCCTTTGCCGAGCCGCTCGCGGTTGGAATGCACGCGGTCGAGCAGGCCGAGGTCAAGCCCGGCGACAAGGTGGTGGTCTTCGGCTGCGGCTCGATCGGACTCGCGGCGGTGGCGACATTGCTCGACCGCGGCATTGACGACGTGGTCGCCGTCGACCTCTCGGCGCGGCGGCGAGACTTGGCCGTCGGACTTGGTGCCCGCGCCGCGATTGATCCGGTCGCCGAGGATCTCTGGGCGCGACTGGCCACGCTACACGGCACCGTGCCTTTCATGTTCGGCCCGGCGCCGGCAACGCGCGCCTACATCGAGGCCTCCGGTGCGCCTTCAGTCATAAAGGAGTTCATGGACCATGCGGCACCCCACAGTCGGCTCTCCGTCGTGGCGCTGCACTACAAACCGATTTCGACCAGTTTCCTGATGATATTGATGAAGCAGTTGACGATTCGCGGCGCGATGGAATACCCCGCGCGGTTCGAGGATGCGCTCGATCTTCTGGTGCGGCGCGACCTCTCGTCCATCGTCACGCATCGCTTCCCGATCGACGGTTTTGGCGAGGCTCTCGAGCTGCTGCGCGGCTCGAAGGATTGCGGCAAGGTCATGATCACACTCGGTGCGGCGTGCTGAGAGGCGGGCGAACCTTCCAATGAGCGAACCTCTTTATCGGTCCCGGCCCGGGGCCTCGGAGATCCGCCCGGCGTCAGCCGCCCGCGCCACGGAGGTCGGACCTGGCATCTGGGTCTCGCCCGGTCTTTCGAACGCCTACCTGGTGGTGACCCAGGCGGGGCGGGTGATCGTCAATACCGGAATGGGCTTCGAGGCCCCGGTGCATCGGGCCAATTTCGATGCGGTCGATGCGGGGCCGATCCGCTGGATTCTCCTCACCCAGGGGCATTACGACCATGTCGGGGGTGTCGACGTTTTCCGCGAAGCCGCGACGCAGATCATCGCGCAGTCGAACTTCAGCATCTGGCGTGACGATAACGAACGGCTTGAGTCCCTTCGTTCGCGCAACGCGGCCTTCGCCTGGATCGACGCGATTTTGGCGGCAATGGAGTATGCGAAGAAACGCTCTCCGGGCGAGCTGCCGGCACAATCGAGACCCGAGCCGACGCTCACCTTCGCAGACGAACTGGACTTCATCTGCGGCGGGCGTAGCTTCCAGCTTTTTTCCACCCCGGGTGGGGAGACGACGGATTCGATGGTGGTCTGGCTGCCCCAGGATCGGGTTTGTTTATGCGGCAATGTCTTTGGTGCCCTCTTCGGCCATATCCCGAATCTGGTCACGATGCGTGGGGATCGCTACCGTGATGCCTTGCAGGTGGTTGAATCGATCGAGCGCGTCCGGCGACTCGAGCCGGATTGTCTGCTGACCGGCCATTTCGACCCGATTCATGGCCGCGACCTGATTCAGGAAGAATTATCGCGGCTGCGCGACGCGGTTCTCTGGATCCATGACGAAACCATCAAGGGCATGAATGCTGGCACTGACGTCGATACGCTGATGCGCGACATCCGCCTCCCTGCCCATCTTCAGGTGGGTGAGGGGTATGGCAAGGTCGCCTGGGACGTGCGCGCGATCTGGGAGAACTACGCCGGTTGGTTCCACCACCGCTCGACCACCGAGCTTTACCCGACACACCGCGACGTGCTCTTCGATGATCTGGTCTCCCTGGCGGGTGCCGATGCGCTGCTGGCGCGGGCCCAGCAGCATCTTAAGCTTCATGCCCCGGTCGAGGCCCTTCATCTCACCGATATCGTGCTCGGCGCCGACCCGACGCACGCAGGCGCGCGTGCGGTCGCGGCGAGCGCGCACGAAGCCCTGCTGGGGAAAAGCGATAATTTTTGGGAGACCGCCTGGCTCCGCCGGGAGATTGGAAAGTTGCGGAAATGACGACGGGCCGGGCCAGCTTCGATTTCACGGATGCGCGAGTCCTGGTCACGGGGGGCACCAGCGGTATCGGCTACGCGATCGCTTCGGGCTTTGCCGACGCAGGCGCCGAGGTGGTCGTGACCGGCACGCGTGGTGCTGCTTCCGACTATAAAACAGACCTGCAGGCCTTCGAGTATCGCCAGGCCCGCATGCAGGAAAAGTCGGATCTTGAGACTTTGGCGGCATCTTTTGCGTGCCTCGATGTGCTGGTCAACAACGCCGGCGCGAATCTGCCCGGGGGTCGCGACGAATGGCAGCCGGACGTTTTCGAGGAGGCTCTCGCCATCAATTTGAGCGGGGCCTTCCGCTTGACGACAGCCTGCAAAACCGCCTTGCGCAAAAGTGAGCTTCCCGGCGGCGCGAGCGTGGTGAATCTGGTCTCCATGTCGGCTTGGCGCGCGGTGCCGATGGTGCCCGGCTATGGTTCGGGCAAAGCCGGGCTGCTGCAGCTGACGCGCAATCTTTCGATGTTGTGGGCGACCGAAGGCATTCGCGTCAATGCGATCGCACCGGGCTTGATTCTGACACCCATGACGGCTGTGCTTGCGGCCATTCCGGCGCTGGAAGCCGAGCAGATGGCGCATATCCCGATGAGGCGCTTTGGTCGGCCGGAGGACGTCGCATCGGCCGTGCTTTTTCTCTCCAGTGAGCAGGCGAGTTACGTCACCGGTCACGCCTTTGCGATCGATGGCGGCTACCTGACGGTCTGAGGCTTGGCGGTCGTCAGCCCGCAGCGGGCTCGGCAGGCCCGTCGGCAGTGCCGGCCGCTCGCGAGGCCACCCCGGCTGCCGAAGAAAAAATCGATCCTCCGAGCGGCCCATCGTTCTGCGTGCCGGCGGCTCGCGAGGCCACCCCGGCTGCCGAGGCAGAAGTACACCCTCCGAGCGGCCCATCGTTTTGCGTGCCGGCGGCTCGCGAGGCCGCTATGCTTGGCCGAGCGTGAAGAGTTTTTTCTTTAGCCTGAGGTTTCTCGTCGTGATGCTGGCGTCGGTCCAGGCACCGGCGCTTGCGGCCGAGGCTGCACCCCTGGGCCTGCCCACACCGCTCGAACAATCGGGCTTCACCCGTCTCAGTACCTCGGCCGAAATCAGTAGCTACCTGGAGGAACTGGACAACCGCGTGCCGTTTGCGCACAAAGAAGTCCTCGGGAAATCAGCGCTAGGAAAGCCGCTCGAAGCGTTGGTGTTCCGCACCATGCCGGGTTGTTCCGGGCGCATGACCATCCTGGTGACCGGATCCCAACACGGCGCGGCCGAGCCGGCCGGCGGCGAAGCGCTGCTCGTGATCGCGCGCGAACTGGCCTTTGGCGAATTGCGCCCCTTGCTGGATGACGTCGATGTCGTACTGGTGCCAAACGCCAATCCCGATGGTCGCGATCTCGGTCGGCGTGCCAATGCCAACGGAGTCAATATTAATATAGATTTTGTGCTGGCCGAGCAACCTGAAACCCGGGTTCTTCACCAGGCGTTGCAGCGCTACGCGCCACAGGCCGTGCTCGATTCGCACGAATCCGCCGTCCTGAAACGCCAGACTCTGGCGCGCGAGGGCTATCTCACGGATTTTGAAGTGCAGTTCGAGGTTGCGAATACCCCGGGTCTGCCCGTGCGCCTGCGTGCGCTCTCGGAGGAGTTGCTGCCGGTGTTGCTTGCGGCGGTCGTTGCGGAGGGCCTGCCGGCGCATCGCTATATTGGCGAGATCACGAGCATTAATCAGGCAATCACCAACGGGGGCCTGACGCTGCGGAATTTCCGCAATGCGGGGGGCCTCGCGGGCGCAATATCTTTTCTTGTCGAGACCAAGCTCGATTCTCGCGAGGATAGCTACCCGACCTATCGCAACATTAAAGTTCGAATCGGCAAGCAGATCATCAGCATCCGTGCCTTCCTGCGCGTCATGCACGCGAATCGAAGGCAGATCCTCGGCCTCGCGGCAGACCCCGCGCCGAGCAGGATCGCCCTCTATGCGGGTTACCGGCCCGATCCGGACCGCCAAAGCGTCCAGATTCCATTGCGGCGACTCGATACCCGTACTCTCGAGAGTCTGACTTTTCGCGACCACCGTCGGGTCGAAGTCGCCGATTCGATCCAGATGCCGGCCGGCTACATCATTACTTCAAATATAGAAAAATTACGACCAATTCTCGAGGTACACGGGATCCGCTACTTGGCGCTTTCGGTGCCACGCGCAATCGGGGTGGTGGCGAACCGGTACACGGTTCCGGTCAACATCACGGAGCGGGCGAAAGTTCTGAGCAGCAGGTCCGTCGCCATCACAGCCCCGGCGGGGGCGCTTTTCATCGACCTCGCACAACCGCGCGGTAAGAATGCGGTCTTGTTGCTCGATCCCCGCTCGACAAGCAGCATTTTTCGCTACCCGGGCTATGCGGCACTCACCAGCGCCGCGCGCGAAGTTTTTGTTTACGAGACGCCGCAGGCGGTGCATCGACCGCTTTCGCCATGGCGGGGTCCTCGCCGGCGCGGGGTCCGCGGCGGCCGCTCTCAGGCCCCCCTTCTTCCGGGGTGCGAAATCGCCCGATGCGGCTCGGCTGCCTCCTCGGCGTTGGCGTCTCGCTGAGATGGAGAGCGATCTCGTCCGGCTCGCCAAGATTTGAGCGAAGGGGCCAGAACCGGAGCATGGCTTCCTTCGATGAGGCTTGAGGAAAGAGGGCGGCCTCGTTGCCAGCAATTTCAGGCCCGATGTGGCAGGTGACGCTCTGCAGGGCGCCGCGCAGCCGGATTTCAGCTCCGGCATTGCCGTTGGGCCCGAGCAGACGCATCTGCCCGCGCAGCCGGCTGAGACCGGCGCGCACCAACGAGAGCCGGAAGCGTGCCGAAAGGAGCGCCGCCTGCCGGGCCGGGGTTTGGCTTCCAGGAGCCTCGTCGCCTTCAAGCCGGAGCAGCAGATCGGGACCAGAGGAGGAGGCGTGCATCCGGATGGGCCCCGGCTGTCGTTCCGCGAAATCAAGGAAAAGATTCAGAAGCGTTCGTTCGAGGAGATGTCGATCGGTGAAGATGGGTCCTTCGACCTGCTCCAGGATGATCTGGAGAGGGCGTGCCGGATGAAGGGCGCATTGGCCGGCCGTGTCGAACTGGCCTGCGACGCGACCGAGAAGCGTTTTGAAATCGGTATGATCCAATTTCAGTTGGGTGCGGTTGCCCAGCGCGTCTCCCACGAAAAGAAGATCGTCCACCAGCCGATGCAACTGCTGGGCCTGCGCGGTTGCACGTCCGAGGATATGGCGATGTTCGGCAAGCCTCGCACCAAGCGCTGGAAAACCATCGGCCCATTCCTCTGTGAGGATTTCTAGATAGCCGAGCACGGCGTGCAGGGGCGTGCGCAACTCGTGCGAGAGGAGTCCGAAGAAGGTTTCGTGGCTCCGGGACGAGAGTAGCAGCGCCGCCTCGAGGGCCTGGAGATGTCCGGTTTTCCGGCGGGCGGCAATCCGCTCGTCCTTGAGCGCCCGCCCGGTCTCGGCCAAACGGCTGACAAGCCCGGAGTGCGAGGCGGTTGCGAGTCGCTCGAGGCGGGTCGCTCCGATCCCACTGCCGGCGATTTGGGCCATCGCTTCGAAGGCGCGTTCCTGCGCGGCTGACCAGGCGCGCGGCACGATATCGGTGGCGACGAAAGCTCCAATGACAGAGCCGGCGTGGCGCAAGGGGCCGCCCACGGCTTCGCCACCGAGTTGCGGCGGACTCGCCAGAACCCGGCCGGGGCCGGGCGTGCCCCAACGTAAGATGCCATTGCTTGATGAAGCCCGGCGCAGCAACGGCAACAAGGGCTCCAGCGGCGGAGGCTCGGAATCGGAGAAGCGCGCACTCTGGCTAAATCCGGCAATGATTTCGAAATGCCTGCCGCCCCCACGCAAGGCGATCGCCACGTGTTCGAAGCCAAGCCGCACCACCAGGTCGATGGCGAAGTGGCGGGCGTGCTCTTCGAGTTGAAGACCTCGACCGCTGCGCCCGGCGATTGCCGTCGCCACGGCAAGGCTCTCGGCAATCGTCTCACCTTCGCGTTCCGCCTCAAGATGTCGCTGACGGTCGAGCTTCATGATCGACCTTTATCAAGCAGCGATTCAAGAGGTTCGGCAACCTGGGCGACCGCGGCTTGGAATTCGTTCGGATCGTCGGTCGGTCCGCCCAAGGCCACCCAGCCGGTGGGCCAGGGCGACACGCCAAGAACCCCATTTCCCATTTTCTCAGAATGTGCAAGCCAAGTTTCAGCGAGCGCCACGATGCCGGGTATGCTTGCGACCCCTGGCTCGGGCGGGTCGTGGTGGTGGGCGATCGCCGCAATTCGGGGCCGCGATCGGGTAGGATGCTGCGCCAGACGCCGACAGCGATGGCCAGGCTCTCGATTCGTTGCCAACCCAGCGACATCACGGCGCGCGAGATGGTGGTGACGCCGCCCCGCGGTCCGTAAAACGCACTATTGGTAGCGCGCAACACGCGCGCCGCGAGCGCCTGGTCGGCCTCGACCACGGTGGCGAGTTCGCGCGGCGTCGCGGTTTCGGAATGGAGCAGATCGAGCAGGCGGGCGACCGCCCGGGCGCTATCCGCCCTTGCGCTGCTCAAGCCTCTCAAACCCGGATCGAGGCCCAGGCACCCTGTCGGAAGCGCCATCCCTTGAGAGCCGCACGCGCGATGTAGTCGCCGATCAGGGTCGCCCAGAGCCAGGCGATGCCAAGCGAGCCGATCGAGACCACGATCCAGGACAGGCCAAGGCGGATGCCATAGAAGGTGATCAGTACCGTCAGCAGCGGAAATCGGGTATCGCCGGCGCCGCGTAGCGCACCACTCAACGTCGAATCCAATGCCATGAAGGGCTGGGCAATACCAAGCATGACGATGAAGGAGACGGTGCTGGCGATCACGACGGGGTTATCGACGAAGATATGCGCGATCGGCTCGGCGCCCAGCACGATGCCGATCCCGGCCGCCGTCATCAGGCCGACCGCCAGCCAACTCGCCAGCCAGCCGGCCCGACGGGCGTGCTCGGGACGACCCGCCCCCAGGTTCTGACCGACCAGGGCGGCGGCCGCGGCGGCAAAGCCAAAGCCCGGAAGAAACGACAAGGCTAATATACGTACGCCGATGAAATAGGCGGCGACGGCATCGGTGCCGTAGCGGATGGCGAAGGCGAGATAGATGAAGAAGCCGATCTGCATCAAACCCTGTTCGAGGGCTGCCGGAGAGCCGATACGCAGGACGCGCCGAATGGTGGGGAAATGCGGTCGCAGCTGGCGCAGGTGCAGGGTGAGTCGCAGGCGTTTGCTCAGCAGCAGGCCGAGTCCGATCACGGCGCCAAGCGCAAAGGCCGAGGCGGTGGCGATTGCCGAGCCGCGCACGCCCAGAGCCGGAAAGCCGAAATGACCAAAAATCAAGGCCCAATTGAGGAAGAGATTGACGAGGTTCACGACGATACCGATGGCGAGCGGCGTGCGGGTATCACCGGCCCCGCGCAAGGCCGAGCCGATCACGAAGAGCACGGCTCCCGTCGGCACCGAGAGCAGCACGAGCTGCGTGAAGGACGCGCTCGACTCGGCGACGGCCGGCTCAAGGCCAAACGCCGACACGAGCGGCAGCACGAATATCGCGACCGGGATGATCAGCACTGTCGCCAGCACCAACGCAGTCAGGATCGATTGCGCAATGACGGCAGACGCTTTATGTGGTTCGCCGGCGCCGACGTGGCGCGCCACGATGGCCAGCGTGCCGGTCCCGACCGCTGCCATCACGATCGACATCGCGTTGAGGATCTGGCCGCCGACGCCGACCGCCGCAACCGCCGTCGGGCCGAGGCGCGAGACCATCACCATATCGACGAATGAAATCAGCGACTCCGAAAGCATCGCCAGGATCACCGGCCACGCGAGCGTCCAGATTGCGTGCAATTGGCTGCCGTCCTCGAGCGGGAGCACGCCCGCTTCGGTGATCGACAAGGCCAGAGTTTCGCTGTCGGGTGTCATCTCAGAGGTTGGGTCGCAGCCAGGCCTCGGCAATGTTCAGATCGATCCCTCGACGCCGAGCAAAATCCTCAAGCTGTTCGCGATCGATCCGGCCAACGTCGAAGTAGGTGGCCTCGGTATGGTGCAGATAGAGGCCGCTGACCGATGCCGCCGGTGTCATGGCAAAGCTTTCCGTCAAATTCATGCCGATCGAACGTGCTTTCAGCAGATCGAAAAGGATTGGCTTCTCGCCATGACTCGGGCAGGCAGGATAGCCGAAGGCGGGTCGAATCCCGCGGTAGCGCTCGGCGACCAGGTCCTCGTTGCTGAACCCTTCGGCCGGGGCGTACCATTGCCGTCGCACGTCGGCGTGCAGCTTTTCGGCGTAAGCCTCGACGAGCCTGTCGGCCAACGCTTTCACCATGATCGATTGGTAATCGTCGTGGTCGGCCTGGAACCTGCCGGCGAGGGCCTCGGCGCCGACACCGGCGGTTACGGCGAAGGCACCAATATGATCGACCCGGGCAGACGAGATGGGTGCGACGTAGTCGGAGAGGGCGCGCCAGACGCTCTGCTCGCCGTGGCGGATAATCTGCTGGCGCAGGGTTGGGAAGCGGGCCTGTTCTTCGGTGCAGCTCTCGTCGGTCCAGAGGACGATATCGTCGCCGTCTGAATTGGCCGGCCAGAAGCCGTGCACGCCGCGTGCGACCAGCAGGCGCTCGTCGGCGATCCGCTTGAGCAGAGTCTCGGCGTCGGCGAAGAGCTCGCGCGCGGCGAGACCCTTCTCGGGGTGCTCAAGGATCGCCGGGAACTTGCCGCGCAGTTCCCAGGCATGGAAGAAGAAGGTCCAGTCTATATATTTGAAAAGTTCTTCGAGGGGCACGTCATCGAGCTGCCGCAGCCCGAGGAAAGGCGGTTTCGGCAGATCGGCCGCCGCCCAATCGATGCGGAAGCCCTGCGCCCGAGCTTCAGTAAGCGGCTTGAGCTTCTGCTGCCGACTGGCGGCGTAGGTGATCCGCAACCCCTCGTGGCGAACTTCGTTCTCGGCGATGAAATCCTCGCGAGTCGCCGCGTTGCGCAGGCTTGAAACCACGCCGACGGCTTTTGATGCATCGACCACATGTACTGTTGCCCGGCTGAAGGCCGGTGCGATCCGTACCGCGGTATGCGCGGCGCTGGTGGTGGCGCCACCGATCAGCAGCGGCACCTGGAAGCCCTCGCGCTCGAGTTCAGCTGCGACGTGGACCATCTCGTCGAGCGAGGGCGTGATCAGACCAGACAAGCCGATGAAATCGACATGTTCCCGCTGCGCGGTCTCAAGGATCTTCGCGGCCGGGACCATCACGCCCAGATCGATGATCTGGTAGCCGTTGCAGGCCAGCACCACACCGACGATATTCTTGCCGATATCGTGGACATCACCTTTGACGGTAGCCATCAGGATCTTGCCCTGGGTGTGGCCGCTGACCTTCTCGGCTTCCAGATGGGGTTCAAGCCAGGCGACGGCCTTCTTCATGACCTTGGCGCTCTTCACCACCTGCGGCAGGAACATCCGTCCCGAGCCAAAGAGGTCGCCAACGACCTTCATCCCGTCCATCAGCGGGCCTTCGATCACCTCCAGCGGGCGCTTGAGTTCTGCCAGCGCCTCGGCGGTGTCTTCCTCGACCCAGCGGTCAAGACCCTTGACCAGCGAGTGTGCCAGCCGCTTGAGCACCGGAAGCTCACGCCAGGAGAGGTCCACCTCGCGTGCTGTGCCGGCGCTGCCTTTCACGGTTTCGGCGAAGGCGACCATCCTGTCGGTGGCGTCGGCCCGGCGCGCGAACACCAGGTCCTCGCAGAGTTCGCGAAGCGGCAATGGGATGTCGTCGTAAACCGCGAGTTGGCCCGCGTTGACGATCCCCATATCCATTCCGGCGCGCGTGGCGTGGTAGAGAAAAACCGCGTGGATCGCTTCGCGCACCACATCGTTGCCGCGGAAGGCGAACGAGAGGTTGCTCACCCCACCGCTGACGTGGACACCCGGGCAGAGTTTCCGGATCTGGCTGGCCGCTTCGATATAGGACAAGGCGTAACCGTCGTGCTCTTCGAGGCCCGTGGCGATGGCGAGGATATTGGGGTCGAAAATGATGTCTTCAGGAGGGAAACCGACTTCTTCTGTCAGGATGCGGTAGGCGCGGCTACAAATTTCGACCTTGCGGTCGGCGTCCGCAGCCTGGCCCTGTTCGTCAAAAGCCATCACGATCACGGCCGCGCCGTAGCGTCGCGCCAGGCGAGCGTGCTCCCGGAACGAATCTTCGCCCTCTTTGAGTGAAATCGAATTCACGACAGGTTTGCCCTGGACGCAGCGCAGCCCGGCCTC
>VFKT01000073.1 GCA_009885395.1 Deltaproteobacteria bacterium
AGATCGCATTACGCGTCAACGAGGCTAATGAGCGGGCCATCGACGTCTCCCGCGTGATGGCGATCGCACAGGAGACGGGCATGTTCGGGCGGCGCGAGATGTCTCTCGCCTTTTCCCGAGCAGTTCTTGAGTCCTTTCCGGAGTTCACCGGATCGAGTGTCGGCTATGAGGCTGACGCCGATGGCAAGGATGCAGAGTCGCTCGTTACGAATTTTGTCGAGCCTCGTGCCCTTGATGGGAGTGGACGCTTTTTGCCCTATTGGTTCCGCGACAAAACAAATCCGGCAATGATTCGTCTTAATCCGCTCACCGAGATGGACACAGGCTATTGGTACAGAGGTGTGAAGAATCGATTAGAGAGGAAGGCGGAATCGTCTGGAATTATACTTGAGGGCGGCGTCAGCAAGCATTGGAAAGGGGATTTGACAGAGGCGACCTTTGCGCGGCGTGAGATGGTCACCGAACCCTATCTCTACGAGGAGAAGCTGATCGTCGAGCAGCAGATGCCGATCGTCATCGACAGCCGTTTCGTCGGCGTCACCGGCGTCGACCGTTCGCTCGACGCGCTCTCGGCCATGCTCGAGCGTGAGCGGCCCTATCAGACCGCCCAGTTCATCGTCCTCAGTCAACGGGGCCGGATCGTCACGGCCACAGGAGACCCCTCGCTGCGCACCCGTCCTATCGAGGATACCGCCTGGGCAGACGTGCTGGTTCCCCTTTATCTCTCGGGGGGCAAAGACTTTTTTCTCAGTGGCAAAGATCCCATCAGCGGCGCAGCGAGTTATTTCGCCGGTGCTGCGATCCCAAGCGGAGACTGGACAGTACTTCTCTCGGTCACGCAGGCGGAGGTCCTCGCGCCGGCATGGGCTGCCTTGCGCCAGGCCATTCTCATCGCAGTTCTCGGCGGCCTGGTCGTGACGTTTCTCGGGATCGTTTTCATGCGTTCGGTCGCAGGTTGGGTGGAACAAGCCGCGACGGCTGCCAATCTCGTCGCGCAGGGAGATCTGACGGTGATCGTCAACGACGGACCCGGCGACGAGACCGGAGATTTGTTGCGTTCCTTGCGCAGCATGGTCGCGTCGCTCGGGGACATCGTGGCGCGCGTCAAGTTTGCGGCGTCTGAACTGACCTCGACGGCAATGGTCATTTCCAGCACAGCGCGTGAGCAGGATGCCAGCGTTGCTGATGTCAGCAACTCGACCCGCGAGGTCACGGTCGCCGTGCGTGAGATCTCGACCACCTCGGCAGCATTGGCACGAACGATGGAAGACGTGACCGAATCGACCCGTCATACTGCAGATCTGGCCGAAGCCGGGCGTCGCAGCCTGAGCGACATGGAGGCGACCATGGCCCAACTGGCTGATGGCCGCCGTGCCGTATCGGCGCAGTTTGCCGCGATCGATCGCCGGGCCGAGACGATTGGCTCGGTGGTGACCACGATCGCCAAGGTGGCCGACCAGGCAAACCTCCTTTCGCTCAATGCCGCGATCGAGGCGGAGAGGGCGGGAGAGGCCGGGCTTGGTTTCGGGATTGTCGCCCGGGAAATCCGCCGCCTGGCCGATCAGACGGCGGTGGCTACCCTCGATATCGGAGAGATCGTGCGAGAGATGCAGGGCGCGGTCAGCGCCGGCGTCGGACAGATGGATCTCCTTTCCGGGCAAGTCATCCAAGCTATTGAGGATGTCCGCCGGGCGGGCGAACAACTCGGTGCCGTTTTGGAACAGGTGCTTGCAATGTCGCCACGTTTTGCAACGGTACACGATGGCGTCCAGGCGCAGGCCTTGGGCGCACGCCAGATCAATGATGCAATGTTAAATTTGACAGAAGTCACGCGGCGTTCGTCCGATTCGCTTGCCGAGTTCCGCAGGGCCGAGGAGCGGCTTCGCGCGGCGGTTGCAGGACTCGGCGACGCTGTGTCGCGTTTCCGGACGCAATGACAGCGTGTTGTCGTTTCGGGAATTGGTGGCATGGACAGGTCGATGACGGACGAGCCGGATTCGGGCTGCTGGCGGCGGATAGGAATTTGGGGCGACGGTTCTTGCGGCGAGTTGAAACAAGTGGAGCATTGTCACGATTGTGGGAAATTCGCTGCCGCGGCTCTAACGGTACTCGAACGCCCGGACGCACCCCTTGACGCCAATGCGCTGGCGCGAGAACTGGTCTTTTCTCGCGAAGGGGTCTGCGCGGGACTCGGCGTCGTTGTCTTCCGGGTGGGAGCCCGCTGGCTCGCCCTTGCCGCAAAGGCGATCATTGAAGTGGGTGTGTCGCAGGCTCCGTGTCGCCTACCGCATCAACGCCCGGGCGTGCTGCGTGGATTGGTTGCGATGCGTGGCGAGATCATGCCCTGTTGCGATCTGACGCCTCTGCTCGATCTGCTCGGGCCAGCACCTGTTGAGGGTGTCGAGGGCAAAGTCGGCAGAGCGCCCACGCTGGCCCTGGCGGTGCGTCAGGGCCCCGCTCGTCTGCTCGTGCTGGGCGATGCGCACGCGCGTTTTGCCGTTCCTGCGGATGAGGTGCTGGGGCTGCGTCAACTGCCAGCAGGCCAACTGGCGCCGGCGAGCGTTTCCTTTGATGCCGCAGACTCAGGTTCCGTCGTGTTCGCGCAACTCCTCGATGCCGACCTTCTCCTTGCCGCTCTGCAGCGGAGTCTCAGGTGAACGAGACCGATCCCACATTGCTCGAGTTGCTGCGCGACGAAATCGGAGTCCAGCTCGAAGTTTTGCAACCTGCCTTGCTGGCGCTGGAGCAGGATCCGAGCGCGGTATCGGCCCAGGCGGAGTGTTTTCGCGCCGCCCATTCCCTCAAAGGGGCCGCACGGATCGTTGGCCTCGACGTGGTCGTCCGTCTGGCGCACGCGATGGAGGATATTCTCTCGGATGCGCGGGCCGGGAGCCTGCTGATTTCGTCGGAAATGATCGACCATATGCTCGCCGCCAGCGATATTTTTGCGCGACTGGCATTGGTTGACGCGACAATGATCGAAGGTTGGCTGGCGAGCGAGGCTGTGGTGATCGACGCGACTGCCCGGGGGTTGGCGGCGGCCCGCGAGGGTCGGAGCACAAGCCGCGCCTCGGTGGTCGCCTCTTCTCCGCCGCTTCCCATCGCCCTCGACACAGGCCGCGCGGTGCGGGTCGACGCAGAGTTGATCCGGAACCTCGTCTCCTTGGCGAGCGATACCCTGGTCGAGACCCGTCGTCTTGAGCCGCTGCCGCCGCTCCTGGTTCGCCTGCGCATCAGACAAAGCCGACTCGCCCGCGCGCTTGATCGGCTTGCGCGAACGAAGGACGCAGATCCCGAATTGCATGCGATTGCGACCGAGGCCGCAATTCTGGTGAAGACTCTGGATCGGGTCGCCGGCGAGGCCGATGCGACGATCCCACGGGCCACCCGTCGCGCGGAGCAGATCCAACACGCCATTCTGAGCAGTCGACTCCGGCCCTTCGGCGAGGGCGTGCTCTCGCTGCAACGGTTGGTGCGCGATATCGGCCGCGACCTCGGCAAGGAGGTGCGTCTCGAGATCGAGGGAAATGCCACCCGGATTGATCGGGATGTTCTCGAGGCCCTCGACACGCCGCTCGGTCATCTGCTCCGAAATGCGATTGACCACGGGATCGAGTCGCCTCCCATCCGTACAGCTGCCGGCAAGCCTGCTTTGGGGACGGTTCGGCTGGCCGCGTGGCATCGCCGGGGTCGGCTCTTGATCACGGTTTCCGACGACGGAGCGGGGATCGATGAAGAGGATCTGCGCGGCGAGATTCTGGCACGTGGCCTGGCGCCCATCGATACGGTCGCAGCTCTGAAGGGGGGCGAACTTTTTGACTACCTCCTTCTTCCGGGGTTCAGCACCGCCCCTGAAGTGACCGAAATTTCGGGGCGTGGGGTCGGTCTAGATGCGGTACAAACGATGGTTGCAAGTCAAGGCGGGCTGCTGCGGATCCAATCCAGGGTCGGCCATGGGACGAGCTTCGAGCTCGAATTGCCACTCAGCCGCTCCCTTCTCCGGGCTCTTGTTGTCAGAATTGACGGAGAGCCTTTTGCGATACCACTCGCCCGGGTGGATCGTGTGCTGCGCGTCTCCGGTCAACTGCTGGCGCAAAAAGAGGGGAAGACGCTGGCTCTCAATGGCGTACCTGGCGCAGCCGACGGAACGCTCTTTGTTCGAGGTGCGGACGTGCTCGGATTTGGCTTTGGCGAGCCGGGAGTGCTGCCGGAATCGCCAAACGAATCGCCGGGGGGATCGAGCGATGTCGTCCTGCTCTCCCACGACGGCAGCCGCATCGCACTCGCGGTGGGGGTGCTCGTAGGCGAGAAGGATCTTGCCGTCCGTCCGCTTGATAAAAGACTTGGCGCCGTGCCGTGTGTGCAATCGGTGGCCCTTCTCGAGGACGGTTCGCCGGTCCTGATCCTCGATCCGGATGATCTCGTCCGCTTGGCAAGGCAGCAGCTGGGCGCGGGCCGCGTCCAGCCTTCAAACAAAATGGCGTCCGAGACTTCGTCCGCCGATGAAAATATGCGTCAAATCCTGGTTGTCGATGACTCACCGACGGTGCGGGCGCATCTTTCGCGAGTTCTCGATACGGCGGGTTATCGGGTTGAAGAGGCTGTCGATGGGCGCGACGGATTGGTGGCTCTGCTGCTCGGCCAGTTCGACCTTGTTGTCACCGATTTGGATATGCCGAAGATGAATGGGCACGAATTATTGCGCACGATACGCGGCGATTCAAGATTGAACCACCTCCCGGCGATCGTGGTTTCGGCACGAAACCGCCCCGAGGACGCGGCTGCGGCACGTGCCGCCGGGGCTGACGCCGTGCTGGAGAAGGGATTGCTGCGAGACAGCGAGTTCCTCCGTATCGTGGCCGGGCTGCTCCCGGCAAATCGAGCTCGACCGCGAGCTTGAGACAGAACACCTTGGAGAACGTGCATGACAGAGTCGACAGAAAAACCCGGCGCGCTTGTGCGGATACTCCTGGTTGACGACCAACGTTTTGTCGCCGAGGCGGTGCGACGCATGCTCGCCTCAGCAGAAGATGTACTTTTAGAATGGTGCGGCCAAGGGGCTGCCGCGGTCGAGCGTGCAACGGCGTTCTCTCCAACCGTGATCCTTCAGGACCTGGTCATGCCGGATGCCGATGGACTCGATGTGGTCACGGCTCTGCGCGCCAACCCGGCGACGCATGATGTGCCGATCATCGTCCTTTCCAGCCGCGAGGAGCCGGCGGTGAAAGCCGAGGCGTTTGCCCGGGGCGCCAATGATTATCTGGTCAAGTTGCCTGATGCCATCGAGGTGCTGGCGCGAATCCGCTACCACTCGGCCGGCTGCATCGCGGCTCGGCAGCTTGCGGCGACGCACGCCGCCTTGAAGGCGAGCCAGGCGGCACTCGCGGCCGAGCTTGCCGAAGCCGAGGCCTATGTGCGCGCCCTTCTCCCCGAACCGCTCATCGGCACGGTCGAGAGCGCGTGGCAATTCGTGTCCTCGAGCCGGCTCGGGGGCGATGCGTTTGGCTCGCAATGGATCGACGAGGATCATCTTGTGGTTTATCTGTTGGACGTCTGTGGACACGGCGTGGGTGCCGCACTCCTTTCTGTCTCGGCGATGAATACGCTCAACGCGCATACTCTCCCGAATGTCGACTTCAAACGGCCGGCCGAGGTTGTGGCGGCATTGAATCAAATCTTTACCATGGAGCGGCACCACGGACTCTATTTCACCATCTGGTACGGTGTCTATGACCGATTGGAACGCATGCTGGTCTATGCAAGTGCCGGGCATCCGCCCGCGATCCTGCTCGAAGCCGGCCGGGATCCGCAATTCCTTCGCACCAACGCACCGCCCATTGGCACGATGGATGAGGTGATCTTCGGCGAGGCCCGAACCAGCGTCCGGCCCGGGGCGAAGGTCTATCTCTTCAGCGATGGTGTCTACGAGGTCGTTGCGGTCGCCGATTCTGGAGGGAGTGGTGAGACGCTCTCGCTCGATGATTTTGCTGCTTTGCTCGAACGTTGCTGTGCGGGCGACGCAGAGGTTTTGCCGGGGACAGCCCCGACCCCGGGTGCCGCGCGGGTTGCTGCCGTCCTCGATGCGGTCCGTGTCGTGCAGGGAAGGCCAGATTTCGACGACGATTGTTCTCTGGTCGAGTTTCGTTTCACCTGATCGCGAGGACCAAGCCACTCGTGCGCCATTGTGCGCGAATGCGCACTCGCTCTCGGTAAGAACGACCCGGCACCCTCTGAGCGGAGCCATTCGTGCGCCGCTATGCAGGAGCACGCACTCAGCGCGGTTTTTTGAAGGGCGGAAAAGAGCGCCGGGAGGTGGGCTCAGACGTAGGTCGCAGCGAGCAAGTCTGCGGCTGATTCATCGAGGAGGTCACGCCGACGTGCATCTTCGAAGCGGGCGAGCAGATCTTCGATCCGCAAGCGTCGCTTCGCCGGGCCGCGCACGTCGTGCAGCACCTGACCCCGGTGCATCATGATGATCCGGTCGCCGAGCGCGACAGCCTGCTGCATCGAATGGGTGACCATGAGCGTGGTGAGCCGCTGCCTGCCGACGATATCAGCCGTGAGTGCCGACACCTTTTCCGCGCTCTTCGGATCGAGCGCCGCCGTATGCTCGTCGAGCAAGAGCACACTTGGCTCGCGCCAGGTCGCCATCAAGAGCGTCAGCGCCTGGCGTTGCCCACCCGAGAGGGTGCCGATGGGTGAGTCGAGGCGGTCGTGGAGACCCATGCGAAGTTGGCCGACTCGTTCGCGTAATTCCGGCAGAAATTTCCGAGCCAGAGCCGGGGCGAAGCCACGGCGGCGGCCACGTCCGGCTGCGAGCGCGAAATTTTCAGCGATCGACATGGTCGGAGCCGTACCGCTGAACGGATTCTGGAAAACCCGGCCGACCAGCCTCGCGCGGCGGTGCTCAGGCCAGTTCGTGATGTCCGTGCCATCGACCCAGATGCTTCCCCGATCGGCGATGAAGGTTCCCGCAATCGCATTCTGCAGCGTGCTCTTGCCGGATCCATTGCCGCCCAGAACGACCACCCACTCGCCACGTGGTATATCAAGATTGACGCCGCGCAGCGCATGTACTTCATCGGATGTACCGGGGAAGAAGGTCTTCTCAAGTGCCTGCATGCGCAGCATGGGCGCCTCCGCTGCGTTTGTTGCCACGCTCATGGTGTGGCTTTCCTTCGTACCGCGCGCTCCCGCCATTTTGCGAGGGCCGTAGGCAAGACGAGTGCTGCAAAGACGAAGAATGCGGTGATGAGCTTCAAATCATTCGGATTGAGACCAAAGCCCAGTGCCAGCGCAATCAAGAGCCTGAAAATTACCGAGCCGAACACGGTCGCGATCAGGGCGACCGCGAGCGGTGCTCTGCCGCAGAGGGCCTCGCCAAGGATCACGCTCGCCAGGCCCCAGACCACCATGCCGATGCCCATCTGCGCATCGGCGAATCCTTGCACCTGCGCCCAAAGGGCCCCTGAGAGTGCGGCCAGGGAGTTGGAGAGGCCAAGCCCCGCCACCCGCATCAGATCCACGTTGCCCCCGAGCGCCAGAATCATTTGGGGGTTGTCGCCAGAGGCACGCATGGCGGTGCCGATCTCGGTCGAAAAGAACCAGCGCAGTCCGCTAACCGTCAAGGCAGCGATCACGGCGATCATTGCGAGCAACATCAGATCACTGGCGGGGACCATCCAGCCCGCGACGTTGACGTCCTCCCGGCCAAACCAGGCGAGGCCCCACTCTTCGGCTACCGTGGTCAGGCTCCGGACCGCCAGCAGGGGCGTATTGCTGCGCCCCATGATGCGCAGGTTGACCGAATAGAGTGCCGTCATTACCAAAATACCGGAGAGCAGCGGGTCGATGCGAAACCGGGTCTGGAGCAGGCCGGTGATAATGCCGGCGAGGCCCCCGGCGGTGGCCGCGGCGAGCGTCGCCCAGAGGGGGTCCCATCCGGCATCGACCAGCAGCACGGCC
>VFKT01000289.1 GCA_009885395.1 Deltaproteobacteria bacterium
CATCATGATGAGCGGGCATGGCGACGTGCCTGTGGCAGTGCGGGCCATGCGTGCCGGCGCCGTCGATTTCATTGAGAAGCCCTTCAGCGATCAGCTTCTGCTTGATCGCGTCCGGCATGCGATGGAGCAGGATCGCTCCGAAAGCGCGACCGACAATCGTCGCGCGGAGGTCGAGGCCTGCCTCGAACAGCTCACGCCGCGAGAGCGGGAAGTGATGGGGCAGGTGGTCGCGGGCAAGTCCAACCGGCAGATCGCCGAGGATCTCGGGCTCAGCCAAAAAACCGTCGAAATCCATCGAGCTCGAGTGATGGCAAAAATGGAGGTTAAATCCCTCCCCGAACTGGTGCGCGACGTCCTGCTCTCGCGCGGCGACGTCTGAATCCGTATGGCGGCGCGGATCGTCGCCTGGCTCTAGCCGAGCCTGGCGTCACGCCGTGCGCTACGCAACTCCTGGGCGAGTTGCTGGGCATCGGCGAGGATCCGGTCCTTCGCCTGCAGCAGAATCAGGAGGTCGGCGATTGGATCGTGGATCGCAAATTCGTGCAGCGACAGGTCGAGCGTCTCCAGCTCGGATATCGAAGTGACCCAGGGCGAGCCGAGAAAGGCCGCTGCCGATGGTCCAAGCTGGATCACCTGGCCGCGCAGCAAGAGAGCACGCTGGCGCGCTTCGAGGATGAAAAGCGACGAGTTCTGAGCGCAGATCTCGGCGAACGAGGTGATATGGGCGGGTCGTCGGATGACAAAATGGTTCCCCAACTCGCCCCCGCCGGCGAGCCCTGGACAGAGTCGTTGCAGCACCGGACCGGATTGGAGGATCTGGAGATCCGGTCCGAAGGCCAGGTGGAAGGGAAAGACTTCGGCCATTTGTGCCGCCGAGAGTCCGATGCCTTCGGGTGTCATGCCGGTTTCATCTCGGTGAACTCGATCAAAAATTCGTCATGGTCGCGCCCCTCGCTGCGGGGGCCGATGAGGGAGACCACGACGCGTTCGTCGAAGCGCTCGGCCAGGCCTTCAACGAGACCGATGACGAATGGGGCAAGACCTTCCCGCGGCGAGCGGTACTCGAGCCGGATACGGGCTTGGCCGTCCTCGATGACGGTGAATTCCGGCGGACGCAGCGCGGGGAAGGTGAGCCCGACTCTCGCGTGCAGATGGTCGAGATTGGTCAAGAACTCGCGCAGCGAGCGTCCGGCAGCCTTCATCAGATCGCCGTAACCGGAATCGGCAACGTAGCGGACCCAGTAGTGCCCAAATTCTCGGAGCACCGCTTCTGCTGGCGCGCCCAGAGCTTCCGAAGCTGCGGCTACCAGGTCGTAGGTCTGTTCGTCCGGGTACTGCTGCATGGCGACAAAATCGTCGTCCTCGACCGCCGCCTTGCGCCGGATCGCCTCCCACGCGTTCTGTCCATGCTCGCACAGGACCATTTGCCGAACCGCTTGATTGACCAGACCGTACATGATGGGCCTCCTAAGCTGCCGGATCATCCCGGCTATAGAAAGTGCCGCGGGCCAGAACCCAGATTGCGGCACCGCCGATCGCATAGGCCAGCACGCCCTCGATGGCGCCGAGGCCGCCGCCGAGAACCAGCACGGTGATCACCAGGGCGGTGCCGATCACCGCCACCACTTTCTCGATGCGGGTTTCGCGCTCGCGTTCCCGGGCAACGAAGGCGGCGACGTCAGCGCCGCATTTAGGGCATTGACCGGCCGGCTTCCGCACCAGTGGCTGTCGGCATTTGGGACAGGGGGGGTAGTGGTGGACCGGCATGGGGTTCTCCCTCCCCTCTATCGGGGAATATCCCTGCCCGGTCAACAGAGAAGAGACGCTCGAACTCGCCGAAGACCGCCGTTCAGGCCGCGCTAGCGATTCTTCGCCGGGGGTCGGCCAGGTGTCGTGACGAAATTCGTGGCCGACGCGTCTGGTTCTCGTGCAGCCAGTCGGTCAAGGCCTCGCGCAGGTAGTCGGGATTGATATCGAGGGTGCCACACACGGTTTCGAAGGCGAAGAGTCCAGGGTCTTCGCGGTCTTCGAGCCACTTTTTGGCCTCGCGAAACGCGGCGCGGCCATCGGGAAGGGTGGCGAAGGCCTCCTTATGGAAGGTTTCGACAGCCTCGACCAGAATAGCTCCGGCTAGGCGGACCTCCCCGCTTTGGTTGGAGTGTCCATTCAGCAGGCCGGCAAACTGCCCGGGCATCAGCACATCGGGCTCGATCAGGGGGTTGGAGGGATCGTCACGCGATAAAGCAGAGTAGTCCATGCTGCTTGGACGCAGCATCCCGCCTCGGCATTCATCCGGCGTCGCTAAGCAGCCGCGTCGGCCTGCGGCGGGTTGCCACGGGCGAGCAAAAAGGGCCCCGCTCCGAGACTCGAGAGCTTGGTCTCCTCGAAGAGAGAGGCCAAACGGCGCTGCCCCTCGGCCCAGACGTGGTGCATGCTGCAGCCCAGCGTCAGGGAGCAGGCCTGAGGGTCGCCCACGCAGACGTTGAGGCTGATGGGCCCCTCGACCGCTTCCATGATTTCCCGAAAAGAGATTTCGCCGGCAGGCCGACCCAGCAAGTAGCCCCCGTGGACACCCCTTCTGGAAACGACCAATCCCGCACGGATGAGATCCTGGATGATTTTTTCCAGGAATTTCCGGGGGATGGCCTCGACTTTGGAGATTTCGGCAACCGAGATGGCGCCTTCTCCAGTCTGGCGGGAAAGGTGGATCGCCGCCCGCAGGGCGTAATCCACGCGTCGACTGATCTGCATCAGGGCTATGGTCGTGCCCTCTCTAAAGCGAAGGTGTTCATGCGAGTCCGCCTTTCCGGCAGAGCCTGGTTACACTCGCCAGCCGTGACGCTAGCAGATCTCCGAGGGATTGTCGCGCCAGCGTTTTCCCGGGAATCCCGCTGGCCCGGGCGATGGTCGCCCGGGGGATCATTCTTCCGGGATTTCGACCACGACATCTCCCTGCACCACGCATTGGCAGCCGAGACGGGAGTGCAGGGTCAGCCCTGGTGCGATATCCAGACGATCCTCTTCGTCCTCCTCCATCGGCGAAAGGTTTTGCTCGCCCTGGCGCACGATCACGTGACAGGTCGTGCAGGCGCAACTGCCACCGCAATTATGATCGAGGTCGATTCCGGTGGCCAGCGCGATATCGAGGATCGACCCCGGTCGGCCGTGATCGGCCAAGGGGTAGCAGGTGTCGTCGACCTCGATGGTCCGCCCTGAGGGCAGGAAGGTGACCTTGTGTTTCATCGTCCCTCGAGTTCGTCGATCGACCGGGATTCGAGTGCGCGGCGTAGCGAGGCTTCCATGATCCGCTGGGCGAAGGGCGAGGAGGTTTCGTTGAGCGCGTCGAGCAGATCGCGGATAAGGTTGTGGTCGTCGCGGCCACAGGCCTCGCGGAGTGTTGTGGCTGAAGCCACGATGCGGGCATTTTCGTCGTCGATCAGCAGGCGGGAATGGCCCAGCAACGACCGTTCCAGTGTGTGCAGCACTGATTCTGCTTCGACCCGCGCCTCGATGAGCTGACGCAGGGCGAAGTCTTCCTCGGCCAAGTCAAAGGATTCCTCGAGCATCGTCTCGATGGCCTCGTCGGTCAGTCCGTAGCTGGGCTTGACTTCGATCGATTGCTCGGTGTCCGTGCGCTGGTCGCGAGCGGCCACCGAGAGGATCCCGTTGGCGTCGATCAGGAACGTCACTTCGACGCGAGGCAGGCCGGCGGGCTGCGGAGCGATTCCGATGCGGAAGTGGGCAAGGCTGCGGCAGTCTTTGGCGATTTCCCGCTCGCCCTGCAGAACATGGATTTCGACGTGCGTCTGGTTGTCGACTGCGGTGGTGTACTCCTGGCGGGCCGCAGCTGGGATGGTGGTGTTGCGATCAATCAAGCGCGAAAATACGCCTCCCATGGTTTCGATGCCGAGCGAGAGCGGTACGACATCGAGCAGCAGCATATCGCGGTTGCTGCCCGAGAGGATGCCGGCCTGCACTGTTGCGCCAAGCGCGACGACGAGATCGGGATCGATGTCGCACAGCGGCTGGCGGCCGAAGAAGGCTGCGACATTTGTTCGGACGGCTGGCATCCGGCTGGCACCCCCCACCAGGATCACCTCGTCGATTTCGGTGGCTGTCCGGCCCGAGTCGAGCAGCGTCCGCCGACAGCGATCAATGGTGCGTTCGATCAGATGCCGGGTGCGGACTTCAAATTCAGCTCGTGACACACTGACGACCCGCGTTCCTTCGGGCAGGGGAATCTCTAGATGCGTTTCGCTCGACTCGGAAAGTTGTCGCTTCGCCCGCTCGGCCGCAGCCAGCAAGAGGGCGAAGGTTCGAGGGTCGGCCTCCTCGGCCGGCGAGGGAGTGGCCCGCTCGCTCAGCAACGACACCAGCTCGCGGTCGAAATCATCGCCGCCCAATCGGGTATCGCCGCCGGTGGCGAGGACTTCGGACAAGCCTTCACGCATCCGCAGGATCGAGATATCGAAGGTTCCGCCGCCCAGGTCGAAGACCGCGATGCAGGCTTCCTGTCGTTGATCGAGACCGTAGGCGAGCGCTGCCGCCGTGGGTTCGTTGACCAGGCGAAGCACCTCGAGACCGGCGAGGCGTCCGGCATCGCGTGTGGCTTGGCGCTGGCTGTCGTCGAAATAGGCCGGCACGGTGATGACCGCACGCTCGACCGTGCCCCCGATCTCGATCTCGGCCCGACGCTTCAACTCGCGCAAGATCAGGGCCGAGACTTCCGGCGGAGTGAGGCGAAGTTCGTGCGTGCCGGCATTCAGGGTGATTCGGAGCGGGCCGGGCGCGTCGACGACGCGGGTGGTGCGTCGATCGATCTCGTCGAGATGTTCAAGACCGATGCCCATCAATCGCTTGACGGAAAGGATCGAGGCTTGGGGATGGAGTTCGGCCCGACGGCGTGCGGCGTCACCCACCACGGGCGTTTTATCGTCGAGAAACGAAACAGCCGAGGCCAGCATTTTTTTTTGCGTGATCGAATCGGCCACGATCCGCGGCCGCTCGCCCTCCATCCAGCCGATCAGACTGTTGGTGGTCCCAAGATCGATCCCGACAACGGTTGCCATCTATTCAGCCTTGCAGCCCGGCAGCGTTGCGCTGCCGGGGTTCGGGCGACGTCTTTTCGAGGCCGTCGCGCGCGTGGAGTACATCACGTTGGAGAGTCGCCAGATAGGAAAGCGCAACCAGCAGGTCCCGCAATGAAATCAGGCGCGCCGCTTCGGCCGCGTCCGGCGGCCAGCCTTCGAGGAGGGAGGCGAGCTGCTCCAGATGGCCGTGGCGTTGCTCTTGCACCTGCACAAGAATCGCCTCGATGGATTCAGAGGGCTTGGCGCCGCCACTGCTTTGGGCGTCGAGCAATGTTTCATGAGTCTCGAAGACAAAGGCGGCGATATCGGTCGGCACGGACGAATTGGTGCTGCCGAGTTTCCCACCTTGATGCTCGAGCCACCAGCGGCCGCGCAACTCGGGATCGCGCAGCGTGCGGTAGGCCTCGTTGAGAATCGACGCGGCGCGCACGCTGGTCGGGAGCGCCTGCGGGTTGGTCGCCTGTACCCGGTCCGGGTGCAGGCGGCGGCTCAGCTCGTAGTAGCGCTTTTCGAGCAGCTTTTGGTCGATGGCCGGGCGTTCCGGCAGGTCAAGCAGTTGCAACCAGGCGCGCTGCAATGCCGGTGCCTGGATGGCCTCACAGGCGCCACAGAAGAAGGCGGCGGGCCCGGTCTGGCCGCAGGCGGTGCACCGCAGGCGGTGCATTCAGACCCCGAAAGAGGCGCCACAGCCGCAGGCGCGCTTGACGTTCGGATTCGAGAGGTTGAAGCCCGCGTGCATCAGATCGTCGGCATAATCGAGTTCGGTGCCGTTCAGGTAGAGAAAACTCTTGCGGTCGACGATCACGCGCGCGCCGTCGCGTTCGAAGATCCGATCACCATCGCGGGATTGGTCGAGATCCATTTTGTACGAAAGACCGGAACAGCCGCCGCCGATCACCTTGATCCGCAGACCACGGGCCGCGTCCTCAGCCGCGGTGACGAGCCAAAGGATCTTCACTACCGCGCCATCGCTAAGCGTGATGCCGCGCCTAGGAGCCGCGGCTCCGGCCGTTGGCTCGACCGTCGCTTCTGTGGATGCGCTCAAGCAACCTCCGTCTCGGGAAGATTGTTGGCAGCTTCGAGTGACGCGGTTGCGGCAGCCTCGTGGCGGCTTCGCCAATCCTGAACAGCGGCCTTGATCGCGTCTTCGGCGAGCACCGAGCAATGGATCTTGACCGGCGGCAGGGAAAGCTCTTCGACGATCACCGAGTTCTTGATCTGCTCGACCTCGTCGACGGTTTTTCCCTTGACCAGTTCGGTCACATAGCTCGAGCTGGCGATGGCACTGCCGCAGCCGAAAGTTTTGAAGCGGGCATCCTCGACGATTCCGTCGTCGCTGATCTTGAGCTGCAGCTTCATCACATCGCCGCACTCAGGCGCGCCGACGATGCCAGTGCCGATATTAGATTCGTTCTTATCGAACGACCCGACGTTGCGGGGGTTGCTGTAATGGTCGAGAACTTTTTCGCTGTACGCTGCCATTTTAGATTTCCTTCGTATGCCCACCAAGGGTCGGATCGTTGCCCTATAGAATGCTGCCCGTCTGGTAGCTCTAATGACGCGCCCCGGCAAAGAAGGTCTTCAGATCGATCCCTTCCTTCGCCATATCGTAGAGGGGCGAAAGCTCGCGCAATCGGCGCACCTCGATGACCACCCGCTCGATCACGAGATCCACCTCTTCTTCGGTGTTGAACCGGCCGAGACCGAAGCGGATCGAGGTATGGGCCAGTTCGTCGCCGACGCCGAGCGCTTTCAGGATGTAGGACGGCTCGAGAGTCGCCGAGGTGCAGGCCGAGCCCGACGAAACCGCGATCGAGGGCCCGTCGGCGTGGGCCGAGCCATTGAGCCCCATCAGCAGCGATTCGCCTTCGATGTAGGCAAAGCTCAAATTTGAATTGCCCGGTAGACGTTCGGTCGGGTGTCCGTTGAGATAAACCTCATCAAGCTGACTGAGGATGCCCCGTTCCAGCCGATCGCGCAGGCCGCCGATGCGGCTGGCTTCGGCGGCCATCTCGCATGAGCCAATTTCGGCGGCTCGGGCCATGCCAACGATGCCAGGCACGTTCAATGTGCCCGAACGCATGCCGCGCTCGTGCCCACCGCCGTCCGTCTGGGTCGAGAGACGAACGCGCGGCCCCTTGGAGCGCACCCAGAGGAGACCGACGCCCTTGGGGCCGTAGATCTTGTGGGCCGTGGCCGAAAGCAGATCGAGTCCCATTGCCTCGACGTCAATTGGAATTTTTCCGAAGCCCTGCGTCGCGTCACAATGGAAAAAGATGCCCTTTTCCTTGGCGATGCGGCCAATTTCGGCGATGGGCTGAATGGTGCCGATTTCGTTGTTGGCAAGCATGATCGAGATCAGGATGGTGTCGGGCCGGATCGCTTGCTTGAGTTCTTCGAGGTCGATTTGACCCGTGTGGTCGACACCGAGATAGGTGACCTGAGCCTTGCGGCCCCGCTCGAGTGCTTTGCAGGTGTCGAGGATCGCTTTGTGTTCGGTCACGCACGTGATGATGTGCGAGCCCTTCTCCTTGTAGAAATCGACCACGCCTTTGATCGCGAGGTTGTCCGATTCGGTGGCGCCGGAGAGGAAGATGATTTCTCGGGCGCGTCCGCCGAGCATCGCCGCGATGCGTTCGCGGGCATCATCGACGGCGGCCTCGGCCTCCCACCCAAAGGGATGGTTGCGGCTGGCGGCGTTGCCGAAGCGGTCGGTAAACCAGGGCAGCATCGCCTCCAGCACCCGCGGGTCCATCGGGGTGGTGGCGTGGTTGTCCATGTAAATGCGTCGCGTGGTCATGGCTTTTGATTTCTCCCAGGGAGCAGGATCGAATCCCACCCGATTGAGTCTGATTTAGGTGAGTGGCCGACCCTGGTCAAGACTTCAGGTGTAAACGGGCAGAGATCTGGCCGTCTCGGGCAGGTCGACTCAGTCTAGCAGTAATCGTGCCGACGTTGCGGCGAGTGACCCCGCCCGCGAAGCGACGACCCGCCAGCCCCCTGCTCGCGAGAGATCCCTGTCCCGGCGCGGTCCCCCGCCCCCGAGTCCGCGACGCAGACGAGCGGCCTTTCCGCCGACGTTCGGCCCAACCTGCGCCCTTTTCACGCCCCCTGCTATGGCGAATGAGGTGAAGGTGATTGGTCTGGTGGGCGGGATCGGCTCGGGGAAAAGCACGGTGGCGGCTGTTTTGGCTGAACTCGGGGCCCTCGTCATCGACGCCGATCGCCTCGGCCACGAGGCTTACGCGCCCGGTACGCCAGGCTTTCAGGGGGTGGTCGAGGCCTTCGGCAGCGAAATCGTTGGCCCGGAAGGCGCGATCGACCGGGGCCGGCTGGGGGCCTGTGTCTTCGGCGACCCGCACCGCCTCCGCCAACTCGAGGCCATCGTCCATCCTCTGATCCACCAAAGCCTTGTCGCGCAAATAGACGCGGCGCGGCTCACGCAAGCTGTGCCGGCCGTGGTCGTCGAGGCCGCGATCCTCTTCGAGGCCGGCTGGGCGGGAGGCATGGACGAAGTCTGGGTGGTCTGCGCGCCGCGTGAGGCGGTCGAGAAGCGCCTGGCGAGCCAGCGTGGCCTTGGGGCCGAGGCCGTGGCCATGCGACGGGACCGACAAATGTCGGATGAAGAACGCCGCAAACGGGCCGGGGTGGTGATCGAGAACGAAGGGACGGAGGCCGATCTTCGTGCCCGGGTCGAAGGGCTTTGGCGCGACCGTATCGCGGGGCCTGTTTGACAGGGCTCGATCCGGATCTAACCTGAGCTTCGAAAGCGGTGGTCTCGTTCCCGGATTCAAAAAATGAAGACTCCAAAATTTTCAGTCTGGTATCTCCCGGCAGCCCTGCTGGCCCTCCTTATCGCGCAAAGCCTTTTCATGGCGCCGCGGCCGGTCGAGGTGAGCTACAGCGAGCTTGAGGGTCTGGCGCGCGAGAACCAGATCGAGCGCGTCTTCATCACCGCCGATCAGGTCCGCTTCCAGCTTCGCAAGGAGGCGACTCCTGACGCCAAGCTCAAGGAGGAGATCACGCGCTCCCGCGGCATGTTCGCAGACGTTTCCAAGGAGCAGCCGACCTCGTTGGTGGCGGTGCGTCCGCCGGGTCTGGACGTCGCACCGCTGGTCGAGACCCTCAATGCCAAGGGTGTCTCCTTCTCGGGCGAGGTGGGGGATGAATTCTGGCAGACGATCCTGCTCGGCTGGTTGCTCCCCTTTGGCTTGATCCTCGTTCTCTGGAACGTGATTAGCCGACGCATGGGCGGAGGCGGGGCCGCCGGAGCGCTCAGCCTGGGGCGCAGCAAGGCCAAGGTTTACGGCGACAAGGACGTCACGCAACGGTTCAAGGATGTTGCCGGGATCGACGAGGCAAAAGGCGAGCTTGAAGCGATCGTCGCGTTCCTGCGCGACCCAAGCCATTTCCAACGTCTTGGTGGGCGAATCCCGAGGGGCGTGCTGCTGGTTGGACCGCCGGGGACGGGCAAAACGCTATTGGCGCGCGCCATCGCGGGCGAAGCCGGCGTACCGTTCTTCTCGATCAGCGGTTCGGAGTTTATCGAAATGTTCGTCGGGCTCGGCGCGGCCCGCATGCGGGATCTTTTTGAACAGGCCAAGCAGAAGGCGCCCTGTATCGTTTTCATTGACGAGCTTGATGCTGTCGGAAAATCGCGAGCGGGGGCGGGCCTGCAACTCGGCCGGCACGATGAGCAGGAACAGACGCTCAACCAGCTTCTGGTCGAGATGGACGGCTTCGATTCTTCCAAGGGCGTGGTGCTGCTCGCCGCGACCAACCGGCCTGAAGTGCTCGATTCGGCGCTGCTGCGCGCGGGTCGCTTCGACCGTCGCATCATCGTGGAGCTGCCCGATCGTGCCGGGCGGGCCAAGATCCTGGCCGTGCACAGCCAGAATGTTCGTGCCGGAGGCGATGCGAATCTGGCCGATATCGCCGCCCGCACGCCGGGGTTCTCGGGCGCCGATTTGGCGAACGTGGTGAACGAGGCGGCTTTGCTGGCGGCGCAACGCAACGCAGATGCGGTGGAGCAGGCCGATCTCCTGCTGGCGGTGGACCGCTTGACTACGGGCCTCGAACGTCGCAGTCGTGTTTTGCGTCCAAAAGATCGCAAGCTGGTGGCGAACCACGAGGCCGGGCATGCGCTCGTTGCGACGCTCCTCGAACATGCCGACCCGGTCAGCAAGATCACGATCATCCCGCGCTCCATCGGCGCCCTTGGCTTCACCATGCAGCTTCCTACCGAGGACCGCGTGCTGGCCCGGCGTAGCGAGTTGCTTGATCGCATGGCCGTCATGTTGGGTGGTCGCGTCGCCGAGGAGATCGTCTACGGCGATGTCACCACCGGCGCGCAGGATGACCTCGAACGCACGTCTCAACTGGCGCGTCAGATGGTCTGTGTCTTTGGCATGAGCGAGCGGCTCGGCCCGATCGCCTTCTCGCGACGTGAGGGTGGTTTCCTCGAAGAGGGCCTACTCGGACGCGTTCAGGCCAGCGAGGCGACCGGCGAGGCGATCGATTCCGAGGTCGCGACATTGGTCCGGGATTCCCATACCCGGGCCCGGCGCCTGCTCCTCGATCGGCGGCGCGGCCTTGAATTCCTTGCCGCCACGCTTGAGGCGGAAGAGACCCTCGAGGGGGCCCGCCTGGTCGAGGTGCTGGCCGAGGCTTGCCGCCCGGACGCCGAAGCCGCGTCCGGGCCGGCACGCACCATCGCCGCCTCGTCCTAAATAGCCTTATTGGGTAGATTTGCCTCAGGAACTGCGCTAGCCTTGGCCGCGTGAGCACGATTCCAGAATCCAGGGAAGACCCCCAGGTAATCGGGCTACGACGCATCCCGGCGTCCGAAGTGAAACTGCGCGGCTGGCGCGGGGTCATGCGCACGGTGCGGCAAGAGGGGGCCGTGGTCGTGACCAATCATAATGAACCGGAGGCCGTGATCCTTGGGGTCAAGGAATACGAGACTCTGTTGCAAAGAAACCGGCAGGTCGAGGCGCAAGAACAAGCGGGTCTTGATGCCTTGCGCCGCCGCTTCGACGAAAGGCTGGCGGTCTTGCGAACGGACGAAGCGGCGGAGCGGCTGCGCACCACGATTCGCAAGCCGGCAAAGCTCGGTGGCAAGGTCAGGTCCGGAACCGGATTTTGATGATCCGTCCGGTGCTGCTCGTCCTCGCTGGCGCCAACGGTGCGGGGAAGAGTTCGATCGGAGGAAACCTGCTTGAGCGAGCAGGACTCGCTTGGTTCAACCCCGACGCGTTCGCTCGCGAATGGAAGACCACGACCGGCTGCACGCAGCAGGCAGCGAACGAGCTGGCATGGCGGGAAGGCTTGCGCCGCCTCGACGAAGCGCTTGAGAGTGGCTCAAGCTATGCTTTCGAAACGACCCTCGGTGGCCGCACCATCGCGGCGCGGCTCCGGGTCGCCGTGTCCAGCCATGATGTCGAGATCTGGTTCTGCGGACTTGCTTCTCCCGAGTTGCACATCGCACGCGTGCGCCTGCGGGTTGTGAGCGGCGGCCACGATATCCCGGATTCGACGATCCGAATGCGTTTTACGACAGCGCAGCGCAATCTCATCGAACTCATGCCGCACCTGAACTTTCTGCGCGTGTATGACAACAGCGCCGAGGCGGAGCACGGCGTGGTGCCCGATCCGGTTCTCGTGCTGGAGATGGCGGCGGGCAGGCTCGTTTGGCCCGCCGCACGCGACATCGAGGCGCTGGCTGTCGCGTCGGGCTGGGCGAAACCCTTGCTGGAGATGGCTCTACAGGGCTGACGCGACTCGAAGGGGTTCGGCTTGCGAGCAGCGACGAGGGATTGAGCCGAGGAGGTAGACGACCTGGGCGTGCTCTCAGGGCTCGCCGATCGCGGTGAGCAGGGCGCGTGCGACGGAAGCCCCGAGCAGCGGGCCGAGATCGGGCAGCGTCGCGCCCGAGGCGGCTGGGTGGCCGCCTCCGCCGCAGCGTTCCGCCAGGCTTGAAAGATCGATTCCGCAGTCCGGTGAGCGGCGGAAGGAAAGCGCGCCGCTGCGCACATCGAAGAAAACGAAAACCGTGCGCGGCGACGATTTGCCCCATTCGTCGGCGAGTTCGCCGGAATAGGCGTCGCAGAGTGCGGTGGTCAGAGTGGCTTCGCCGAAGGGTTGATCGATGCGGGTACTCTCGGCCAGGCGGCGATTGCGGGCCAGTTCCTCCGCGACGCGGGTGCGCGCCTCGCTCATCGCCGGAGTATCGGCAAGAGTTTCGTCAAGGGCCATGAACTCGTCATAGGCTTGACCGGGACGCAGCGTACGGACGACCAGGCCGAGGTCGCGGGCGCCGGCGATGGCTTGCACCCACCGGTCGTTGTCGTCGGCCATGGCGATCAACGGGGCAAAGCTTGCGAAGCGCGGTGCGCGCGCGTGCGCCGGATCGCGGGCAGCCAGATGCTCGAAAACCAGGCGAGCCGCCGAGAAGGTATCATCGACGACCCGGCTGGCGAAGGGCAGGTCGTAGCCACCTCGTTTGACGCGCTCGATCGCGGTTTTGTGGTGGTCGATCCAATGCACCTCGACGCCGCGCTCGATGAGTTGGCGAAGGTGGGCGCTGGTCGATTCGTCCTTCCAGGAGATGTCGGTGATCCATAATGCGTCGCTCGACTCAGGGTCGGTTTCGCGCAGGATGGCGTCCACGTCCTGGTTCGAAGCGAAGCGGACCCGCATCGGCAGAGGCTCGTAGAATCTCGACACGGCGGCGGCGGCCGCCGCGCCGTCAAGACAACTCGGCCCATGGCTCACAACCCATACGGTTTTCGTCGACATGGTGGCGAGAGTATCATCCGTGCGAACCGGGTCGAGGTGGCACCGCTCTTGCGCGGCGCACCGGCAATTCCGGGACCCGCACCTCTTCGTGCCCGGCTCTGGCTGGGCTCGCCAAACCTCGTGCTGCTCGCAGAAACTCCCGCTAATTGGGTCGCATTGAAAAGCACTCTGCAAGAAGGGGAGATCGCTGGAGGAGCCGTGCACGATGCGCGCATCGCCGCACTTTGTGCGGAGCACGGTGTCCGTGAACTTTGGACACTCGATTGCGATTTCAAGCGATTTCCTGGGCTTGCCACCTTCAACCCGCTACTGACCGACCGCGTGCAGGAGCGTTCGCCCGCCTATGCCGCGGCAAAACGGGCAAGGGTTGCAGGACGACGTCGAGCGTCAAGTCTTCAAGACGTCTCGCCCTGACGCCGCCGCATCGAGAAGGACGCCGCCCAGACGCCGACGACCACCGCGATTCCGAGTGCGAGGATCGCGAGTCGGGCCGTGCTGTCGAGTTCCAGCGTTCCGGAGCGGCTGAGGATCTCACCGATGTCGGCCAGAGCGAGCGCGATCAGGGCTCCTCCCGCCAGCCCAACGTGCGGCATCACCCCCGTTTCACCTCGGACCAGTCGCCAGCCGGCGTTGAAGGCTGCGGCCGCAAGAAAGAGCGGCGAAGGCAGGGGCGCGAAGAGGGGAATGCTGCCGCGCTCGCCGGCACTCCACAAGCCGAAGCTCCCAAAGAGGGCTGCGCTGAGACCCGCCGCGCCGGTGATCAAGAGAGTGCGAGCCAGCCAGATGGTTTCGCTCTCGGCTGCCAGGTGCGGACCGGGCTTGCCGTTCAGCGATCGCCGGGCGCGGTTGGTCAGCCGCCGACGGTGCTCGCTCAGACGGATCAGCTTCGACGAATCTTTTTCCGCCGTGTTGGCCATCGCGCTTGTCGCCTTGCTCCTGCTGCGCTCGACTCTAGGCCCGGAGCGACTTCCAGACAAGCCGGAGACTTGCCCGCCAGGCCGCGCTGGTGCGCGAACGCTGACGCCTCGCCGACGAACTCTGGTCGGGGCCCGTGCCGCCGCTCGTGGTCGATGGCGATCAGGGGCTTGTCGAAGCGCTCAGCGGGAGCGGGGCGGAGGCGTTCGGGAATGAAGCACCTCGCGGGCCAGTTCCTTCCCGGCACGGCTGATGATCCGCTGCACCAGCCCGATGTCGCGCGCCCACCATTCGTCCATGCGTTGTTGGTAGAGGCTGCCATCGTGACGTTTCAACCGTTCTTCGATCACCAGATGGACGGCGTTCTTGAAGCGGCCGGCCGGGACAACAACGGTTTCGGTACCGACACTGGTCGTCCGACGTTGCCCCCGGATCGTCTCGCGACGCCCCTTGTCGAGAGTGGTGATCTCGCTGGTCGCGTTGCTGGATTTGCCCTTGATAAGATCGGCTGGAGCGGGCAGGCCGGGTAAACGCGCGACGACTTCGGCGCTGGCGGTCTGCTCGCCGCTTTGGGCTCGGGTGAGAGCCCGGGTCTCCAGCGTCACCAGCCCGTCTCGGCAACGGGCGCGCGTCAGGGCACGGCCGGCTGCCCGACTGGTCGAGGCGGATTCGCGTGCGGTCTGCAGCAAAGTTGCCACCTGGCCCCCGGCCTCAGGCGCAACGCTTTGCACGCGGAGCGTCTTTTCGATGCGGGCCCGCGAGCCCGCTGCCGTTTCGATCCAGCTCCAGCCCGATCCCGTCTCCAGCGGAAAATAGGGGTTGCATTTGGCTTTTTCGTGAACCTCGGCCGCCTCGACCGCAAGGCCTGCGGAAAGGAAAACAAGCAAAAGAATTTGCATCGTCAGCCGGGCAGCGGTTCGGCGCATCGGCGGCGCTGAGACAAAACTATGCTGGACCTCGGCAGGCCGGGTCGCCAGGCTACAGGCTCTCCAGCGGGCGAGCGCTGACATCAGACCAGCGCCGGGTCCCGGTACTCACCGAAGACGCGCCGGAAGATGTCGGAAATCTCGCCGACCGTGCAGCCGGCATCGACGCCCGCGATGATCGGAGGCATCAGATTTTCGCCGCCGGCTGCAGCAGCGGTGATCGCCGCCAGGCAACGCTCGACCAGCGCTGCGTCGCGGGCCGTCTTGAAGGCTCGCACCCGGGCGATTTGTTCGGCCTCGTGCTCGGGCGGAATGCGCAGCAGGTCGGGTCGGCGGCCCTCGGCCGATTGATAACGATTGACGCCAACCGTGATGCGCTCGCCGCTGTCGGCGTTCTTTTGTTCGCGGTAGGCGCTCTCGGCAATTTCGATTTGCGGAAAGCCCTCTTCAATCGCGCGGATCATCCCGCCGCGGCGATCGATTTCTTCGATCAGGAGGCGCGCCTTCAACTCGATCGCGTCGGTCAGGGCTTCGATGGCAAAACTGCCGCCGAGTGGATCGGCGATAGCAGCGATTCCGCTCTCCTCGGCGATGATCTGCTGCGTGCGCAACGCGACCATCGCGGAATCTTCTGTCGGCAGCGCCAGGGTCTCGTCGTAGGCGTTGGTATGCAGCGATTGCACACCGCCGAGGATGGCGGCCAGCGCCTGCAGGGTCACGCGGACAACATTATTGACAGGCTGCTGGGCGGTGAGCGTGACGCCAGCGGTCTGGGCGTGCATGCGCAGACGAAGGGCTTCCGGGCGGCAGGGGCCGTAGCGTTCGCTGACCAGTCGGGCCCAGAGTCGCCGCGCTGCGCGGAGTTTGGCAATCTCCTCCAGGAAATCGTTATGAACGTCGAAGAAGAACGAGAGCCGGTGTCCGAAATCATCGATGTGCAGGCGGCCCCGCGCGGTGACGGCATCGATGTAGGCGAGACCGTCGGCCAGCGTGAAGGCCAATTCTTGGACTGCCGTCGCTCCGGCTTCGCGGATGTGGTAGCCGCTGATCGAAACCGGATGCCAGCGCGGCATTTCCGCCGTGCAGAATTCGATCATATCGGCGACGATCCGCACCGAGGGTTCGGGCGGGCAGATCCACTCCTTCTGCGCGATGAACTCCTTCAGCATATCGTTCTGGATCGTGCCGCCAAGAGCCGCCCGCGGCACGCCCTGGCGCTCAGCCACCACGATATACATCGCCAGCAGGATGGCGGCGGTGCAGTTGACGGTCATCGAGGTGGTGACCTGATCGAGTGGAATGTCGGCAAAGAGCCGTTCCATATCGGCGATGGTCGAGACGGTCACACCTTCGCGGCCGACTTCACCGCGCGATTTTTGATGGTCCGGGTCGAAACCCATCAGCGTCGGCATATCGAACGCGGTCGAGAGTCCCGTCTGGCCCTGTTCAAGCAAAAAACGGAAACGCGCGTTGGTGTCCTCCGGCGAGCCGAAGCCGGCGAACTGACGCATGGTCCAGCGCCGCGTGCGGTACATCGTTTCGTAAGGCCCACGCAGGAAGGGGAACTCGCCCGGCCTTCCGATCGCCTCGGGTGGTCCGCCTGCGGGCTCGTAGAGGGGCTCGAGCGGCAGCCCCGAGGCGGTGCTCTGCAGGTTGGTGGAACGATCGGCCACGACGATGAATCTCAGTTCAGTAGGCGACGGGTGCGCCGACCCCGGCCGAGGCGGGGCGCTGCATCTGGTCGGGGTCTGGACGAAGCGCGTGCACCTGCACTTCGGGTTCGATCCGCCGCGCTTCGATTTTTGCAATCGCGTCGGTGGCGATGCGGTGCAGGGTGGGATCGGCGGACTTCTGGGTCACCTTCAACTCGGGGATGGCCTTATCGTCGCCAATCTCGCCCAACGCAAAGAGTGCCGTACCGATGGCGTCCTTGTCGGTGCTGCGTTGGACGAAATCCGTGATGGCCCGGGTCGCACGCGGGTCGCCGATCTTGCCGAGCGAAACCAGCGCCCGCTGCTGCAGCCAGCCTGGACTCTCGAGCAGGAAAAGGATCTGAACCAGCGGCGACGTAGCTTCGCTGGCGCGCATTTCGCCGACGATGTCGATCGCTTTCAGCCTGACTTCGGGCTCCGGATCGGCGAGGGCTTCAAGCAACGCCCGGGTTGCCTTCTCGTCCTTGGAACCGGCCAGGCTCTTGACCGCCTCAAGGCGGATTTTGACGTCGTCGGAACGGAGGTTTTCCAGGCTTGCGTCAAGATCTGATTTATTCGGGGCCTGTGTCGATTCGCCGCGATTTAGAGCATTGCCGAGCGGGCCCTGCCCGCCTGCCGGGGCTTGAGCTGCGGCCAAACCCGGTGCCCACAAGGCGGAGATCCCGAGCACGAGGACGATCTTCATTCGCGACGGCACGGCCCGAGTCTCCCCAAAAGCGCGCGCCCGCGCAACACGTCGGTTCAGCAGGCCATGGCGAGCCGGGAGCTTTCCTCGAGCTCTTCGGCTGCCAGATCGCTCCAATCGGGCCGCGCACGAGAAGCGAGTTCCGGCGCGAGGTCTTCGAGCGACCAGCCGCGCCTCTTCAGCTTCTCGAGCAGGGTGGTGCGGTTGACCGAGAGCAGGCGGGCGGCTTCGCGTTTGCTGCCACCCGCGAGGCGAAGAGCCCGGCTGATCATGCGGCGTTCGAAAATCTCCAGTTCATTGTAGAAATTGGCACCAGCGGGACCGAAATCCCAGGGTTGCGGAGCGGCTTCGCTCTCGCGGCTGGTGGACCCGGATTCGGCAGCGACAGCGGCACCGGCTGCGATCACTTCGGGGAGGTCGCAGAGGTGGATCTGGCCCGGTCGGTCGGCGAGCAAAGCAGCCCGCTCGAGGACGTTCCGGAGTTCGCGCACATTTCCCGGCCAATCCCAGGCGACCAGGGCCCGGATCGCGTCTTCGGTGACTTCGGTTGTCGGGAAACGGCGCTTCTGGGAGAGCCCGTCGAGGAAATGGCGCACCAGCATCGGGATGTCCGAGCGGTGCTCGCGCAACGAGGGCAAGCGGATCGCCACCACATCGAGCCGGTAGAGCAGATCCTCCCGGAAGCCTCCGCCGCGCACCATCTCGTGCAGGTCGCGGTGCGTCGCGGCCACCACCCGGGCATCCGTGCGACGGACGGCCGTGCCGCCGACCGGATCAAATGTACCGTCCTCCAGCACCCGCAGCAGCTTGGTCTGGAACCGGGCCGACATCTCGCCCACTTCATCGAGGAAGACGGTACCGCCGTCGGCCAACTGAAAGCGGCCTGGGCGATTGCCCAGCGCTCCGGTGAAGGCTCCCTTGACATGACCGAAGAGCTCGCTCTCAAGCAACTCTTCAGGAATCGCGCCGCAATGCACCGGGACAAGCGCTTTTGCGCTTCGGCCCGAGACATGGTGGATCGCCCGCGCGACCAATTCCTTGCCGGTGCCACTTTCGCCGGTGATCAGGACCGGAACATCTGCCGGTCCGACCCGCCGAATCAGGTCGAAGACGCGCTGCATTGTCGGGTGTTGGCCGACGATACCGAAAAAATCTTGCGAACCGGGTGCGGTCTCCGTTTCGCGGCGTAGCGTGCTGCTGGTATCGGCCATCGTGCGGGTCCTCCTCGTCGTTGGTGCGGGTCCGCAGCGGTTCAAAGCAAGATACATTCCCGAAGTTGGGACGGGTTTATTCTGATTCTATCGAACTAAAATTAACGGTTACTCTTATTAACTTAGGGGTATTTACCTATAACCGGTTCTTTGACTCTGAATTGCGCAGCCCGATGGCACCTGGCGACGAAAAGATGCCGCTGACCATCGATTAGCGGTATTCCCTTGCCGGTGGACGCTGTTCTCAAAGCTCGTCAAGGTGACGCTAGCGCACCCCGCGTGCGCACATCTGTGCCATGGCTGGCATGGGGAGTCGCATGGGCTTTTGCGCTGGCCTTTGCGTCACGGGTCGATCCGCGCGCAAATTTTGAGCTTTTTGCAAGCCTGCTGACGATCGCCGGGCTGGCCTATCTTCTGGCCTGGGCAACGCTGCCGGGAGGAGAGCGGCCGCCAGCCCACGCGCCGCCCTGGCAGCTTGCGGCCGTGGTCGCCCTGGCCTTGCTGCCGCGCCTGGCCTGGCTCGAGGCCTCAACGGAACTCTCCTCCGACCTGCGCCGCTACGTCTGGGATGCCCGTCTCGGCCAGCAGGGCCTCGATCCGATGGCTGTGCGTCCCGACGATCCAAAGGTCCGCGCCCTGCACGACGCCACCACCCTCGGCATGAACAACCCGCAAGTGCCCAGCGTTTACCCGCCCGCGGCCCAGATGGTCTTTCGTCTAGGCTCGCTCGGGCTCGGCGATGCGCCGCGGGGGTTGCGGATTGCCGCGCTGGTTTGTGATTTGACTATTCTCGTGCTGCTGCCCGCGTTGTTGGTTTGTCTCGGCGTGCCGGGTCTGATGGCGGGGGGCATCGGCCTGGTTTCGCTCTATCTGGGATTTGGCTCGTGGACGGCTCCGCTCGGCTCTCTCCCCGGTGTTGCCCCTGCTGGCCTTTGGCGGTGCCGCGCCGGTGCGCGTGCTCAGCGTGACGGTGCTCTGGAGCTATGCGGCGCTGACTTCGAGTGCCGTACAGGGGGTCTGGGCGGTGCCCTTGCCGGCGCAGGTCCTCGAATTCGGCCTGCCGCTTGCCGTGCTCGTCCATTCGTTGTGGCGGCGGTTCGGGCGAAGGGTCGG
>VFKT01000124.1 GCA_009885395.1 Deltaproteobacteria bacterium
CAACCCCGAGGCCGCGAATCACCCGCTCCCAGAGGGTTTCGGGCGGCCCCTCGAAAATGATCGCGCTATCGACGGGTGCCGTCAGCCAGGCCGAGTCGAACAATTCCTGGTCGAGTTGTCCGGGTCCCCAGCCCGCGTAGCCGAGCAGCAAACGACTCGTCTCGGGCCCAAGCCGCGCCTTTTCGCCTTCGAGGATCTGGCGGAGCTGCGCTTGGGAACTCGAGAGCCACACGCCGTCACACACCGTCAGGCTCTCGCCTGGCGGTTCCGCACGCGTGATCAGCCAGCCGGATTCCTGGCTCACAGGACCGCCTTCCCAGATCGTGAGCACCTGTTCGTCCGACAAGGGCGGCTCGAAGGTCAGCAGTTCGGCGGTCGTCAGCTCAGACGGGCGATTGAGCACAAAACCGAGAGCGCCCTCTTCGTCATGCCGACAGAGCAACACCACGGTCCGCTCGAAATTGGAATCGAGCAATTGTGGCATGGCAACGAGCAGCGTCGGTGCGAGTCCATCTTCAGCCATGAGCAACCCCTCCCCCGGTTGCGAGACTATCGCGGCGGCTCGGCCTCGACAACCCGCAACGCAAGGGAAAAAGCGCGTCCCGGTGGACCTCTGCTAAGGCCGGCGCGTGCCCGCTGCATCGGCCGAGGAGCGTCTCAATCTGATTGTACTCTGTGCGTCGCAGTTCCTCACGCTGGCCGGCATGACAGCGGTGCTGCCGCTGCTGCCGCTCTACCTCCAGGAAATCGGTGTGGTCGAGGTCGAAGGCTTGCGCTGGTGGACCGGCGCGCTGGGCTCGGCACCCTTTGCAATCGCGGTCTTCGCCACTCCGCTTTGGGGAGAACTGGCCGATCGCTTCGGTCACAAACCGATGGTTGTCCGATCGGTCACCGGCATCGCCTTGGTCACAGCCGGCATGGGATTTGCGCACTCACCGGAAAGCCTGCTTGGCTGGCGGGCGCTGCAGGGCGTAGTCAGTGGCGTATTTCCGGCTGCCGTGGCGTTGCTGACTGCGGCGGTCCCGGCGGCTCGTTCGGGCCGTGCCCTGGCGCACCTCCAGAGTTGGCGTGCAGCTGGTGCGCTGGCAGGCCCCCCACTTGGAGGCCTGTTTGCCGATCTGGTCGGAATCCGCCCGCTTTTTTTTGGTGTGAGTATCCTCGCAGCCCTGACCGCGCTGGCCTGTTTTGCCGTGCTGCGGGAACCCGCGCGGCCCGAGAAGCATGAAAGGGAAGCGGCCGGCGGCTCTTTTTTCGAGGTGATGGCCTCGCGCGAAATCATGGTGCTGCTGGGGACCACCATCGTCTTTCAGATGGCGGCGCTGGCCTGGTGGCCAAATCTTGCGCTTTTCGTGGAGCGGCTCGGCGTGCAGAAAGATGCGGTCGCCTCGGCAACCGGCGTCGTGGTGCTGGCGTCGGGCCTGCCGAGCATGTTGCTGCCGGCCTTCTGGCATCGCCTCTCGCTGCGCCTGCCCATGCGATGGTTGCTGGTGATCTCGCTGGCTGGTGTGGGCCTGGCCAACATCGCCACGGGATTATCGAGCTCGACGCTCTGGTCTGTGCTGGGCTGGCGCGTGATGGCGGGCGTCTTCGCCGCCGGCTTCGTCCCCCTCTCTTTCCAGTGGATGAACGATCTCGCACCGCCGGGTACGCGCGGGCGGATGGCCGGCATCGCCTCGACCGCGATGATGCTCGGCAACGTCTTTGGGCCCGTGACCGGAAGCTGGCTTGCCATCCGCTACGACCTGCACGCGACGTTCTGGGCGCCGGGCCTGCTGCTGGTGGCCGCGGCTGCAATCGCAATCGCCCTGCTGCCGCGCGCCGCCGCTCCCTCACGGAAATGAGGGAGCGGGTATGGGCCCGCTACCTTTGCCTTAAGACGTATCGTCAATCAGTTGGAAACGACTTGGTCGCCTCGGGCGTCCCGGCAAGCCGGGCATGTCCTCTCGCGATCAGAGGCTGCTCCCATTCGATTCATTGAAGGCGGTGCGACAACCCATACCCACTCTTCTCACGACCTTGGTTATCACCGAACGCAAATTGAGAAAAGCCTTTGGGCGAAGAAATGTGGAGTACGCACGATCTCCAAGGTTCTGAGAGCAAATGAGATGGCTGGTGGCGGGGTATGGAATGGAGCCCATTGGAGACTTGGGCGTTCGAACTCCTCTCCTACCGGGGCCGTGGAGACGGCGATGAAACGGCAGGGGATTGGCCCATGAGGCGCTCTTTCTCACAACCGCAGTGGAGTTGCAGCAGCCGATCGCCTTCGCGCAAGCGACCCGGCACATGGTCAAAACATTAGGTGACCCGAGCGAGGGCAACATCGAAAACCTTCTCGCCGCGATCGATAGTTACCGCGCCGACGGCTTTGGGTGGTCAGCTTCCCGCCGTTTGTGGTGGACCTCGCCGCCCGCTCGTTGGCTACCGCGAGCTTTCGGACGCGCCGGGTTGGTTGCGAATCGCTTCAGCGGGAGAGCTGGCCGTAGCGCAGCCAGTCCTCGCACCCTCGCCCCGTGCAGCCCCGTCGCACGGCTCCTGCGGAAGCCAGGGCCAACGCCGCCGGCCCTGCGGCCACGGCCTGAACCCTCGCCGGTTGCGACGGCACGGGTGCAACTCTTCGTGTCGATGCAGGAACGAGCGCCGGGCCAGATGAGGCCATCGCCGGGCTGGTGCGCGCCGAGACGAGCACCGGACGCGGCGCGCGGCTCGGTGGCGGGACCGGCTGCGCCGCCCGGGTCGTGGTCTGCCGGGCGTATGCCGGCACCGGCGCGCGAGCGGCGCCGACTGCCGGTGCCGCAGCCGGCGGTGCGACGTTTGCTGCCTTCTGCTTCGTCAGCGAAGCCATCTGCAGCCGCGGCGTCTCAGGCTCGGCACGGCCGCCATTGTTCTCAGCCCATTCGACCAGTTTGCGAATATCGCCCCAAAGATCCGGGGCACCCAGCGTCACCACGATGACTTCGCGACCATCGCCAAGGCGGGCCGCACCAACGAAACAGCGCCCCGCCGCGCGCGTAAATCCAGTCTTGCCGATCACCCGCACGCGCCAGCCATTCAAGAGCCGATTTTTACTCTGGACGCCAATCTTGCGGACCTTGCCTCCGGTCTCGAGCGCGAGCGAGCGGTTCGAGGTTGAAACAACCTCGCGAAAGCCCGGCGTGTTGAGAGCGGCGCGCAGGATCAGCCCGAGATCCCGAGCCGTCGAGAGATGCTGTCGATCGGGGAGGCCGTTGGGGTTGCGGAAATTACTCGCCTTCGCGCCGGCTTTGCGGGCTCGGGCGTTCATCTTCTCGGCAAAACCCTCGACCGTGCCGCCGAGCCCTTCGGCCACCACCACCGCCCCGTCATTCGCTGATTTAAGCATCAAGGCGTAGTTCAAATCACGCAGCGAGATCTGCTGCCCCTTTCGCAGGTAGAGCTTGGAGGGCGCCTGCGCCTGGGCGCGAGCGCTGACTTTGAAGCGTTCATCGAGCCGGCCACTCTCAAGCGCCAGCAGGACGGTCAGAACTTTGGTGGTGCTGGCCGGGGCGCGCTTTTCGTCGGGGTTCTTGCCCCAAAGAATCGCACCGGTGGCGGCATCCATGATCAAAGCGGCCCGGGAACCGACCCGTGGTGGTGCCGCCGCAGCGACCATGGGCAGCAAAACCGCTGCCGCAACCAACGCGCTGCGCGCGGATCTTGTCCTCAACAACCCCATCATCCACCCCCCACTCCACACGCGCTCACAAGCCGCGACCCCGCCCAACTGTAGACGAGAAGCCTGCCCGGGCCAAGCTTTGCTCACGGCAGGTATCGCGAGCACCTGATCTGCCCGGTTCTGAGAGCGAGTGAAATGACCGCTCTGGCGGATCGAAGGATATGGAATGGAGCTCATGGACGGTCACCGAGGCGCAGAAATCGTTGTCGGTCCCAGTCGCCGTCGGTGTCGGCGTCGCGGTAGGTGGTGCCACTCTCGGCCACGTTGTCTGCCCGACAGACTGATCGAACCCTTCGACGCCCTCGACGAGGATAACGATCCGCACGGCGAGCGCGATTTCGGGACGATCTACCAGATTGCGGATGGTCGCTGGACGAACGACCGCCCGCGATCACGCGGCGGGTGCTGACCATCAAGCTTGCCGATGAATATTGAGCGGGTGCAGGCCATGACCAAGCGCAAGCCTTATCGAAGATCACGCCGCCCGGCCCCGATCAGATCATGATGGCGGGTGTCGCGCTTGTCAGCGTGGGGAAGCGGCTTGGCTGGCTGGCCAATCAGCCGATGCAGCCCAAACGCCACCAGCGCCCGCTTGGGAGCCGTGGATCATCTATTTCCTCCAGTCGCTACGGCAGCAAAAAACCCGCCTTGAAGCGAAGATCATACGCGAGCGGTTGATGGTCGAGCGGTTGCCCGAACTCTCGGTGCAGATTCTTGAGCTGGCAAAAGCGCATGGGCGGATCACCAACGGTCAGGCGGTCGATATGACAGGCGCAAACCGCAACACGGTGAAGAAGCATTTGCAGGCGCTGGTATCGGCCAGCCATCTTGTCCAGCTCGGCAGCGGCAAAGCGACATGCTCGAGCCGCGTCTGATAGCATCGCCCGCCAGTCGCCAACGACCTGAATCCGCATTCTGCACAACACACCCCGAAGGCGTGGTGCTTGCTGGTTGAGCGCGTCGATGCCATTGAAGACAGGATGGCTGCGCAGCACATCGACGTGAGCGAGGCGCTGGCGACCGTCGCCAAGATTGCCGCACAGCTGCCATGTCGGCGAGCCGCCCAATGCGTTGGCCGATGATGTCATCAACGCGACTGTGATGGACGCGATGGTCGAGCGGTGGCCGGCGCAATGGTCAATGACGTTCCCGTCAGCGCAGTTTAGGATGCTCAAAGACCTGGGGTCCTTGGGCGCTGCCGAGATCGAAGCGATGCTTCAGGGCGCGGGCAGAGATTGCGGAGCATGCAACCAACGCGCAGCGCCTTGGCCACGCACGAAGATTGGTGATGCTGAACGAAGAAATGGGCAGGCGGTTCAAAGCCCACATGGGGCGGCTTATGTTCCGCGCGCAATTTTTCCGCGCGATGCGGTGTCGATTTCAAGCGGCGTGACAGGTTCGTGGGTCAATCGCAACCGAACCATGATAATCTGCATAGATTGCGGTTCACACCTCTATGGCGAGCAAGATGGCTCTCCGTTCAGGGGCGTGGATGCAGCACTGTTCCCCGATGGAAAATTCATGCCGCAAGCTTATTTTCACTACCAACAAATTATGTCGATATTTACCAAGCATCACCAACATAATACAGGACTACCGTCCTCAGTTCAGAATGTCGAAATCGCCCGGCCGGCAGAAGGCCTCCCGCAGGATGCCCGAACTCCGACAGCCTTCCGTCCGGCACGGCTTGCGCCCAGGTTCGGGGCCGCGAATCCACCCCTGCAGCATTCCGCGGCAAAGGCTCTGATTGCGCTACTGCTGGTGGCAGGCTCATTGGCGGCCAGCCCGGCGACCGCTCGCGATTGGGTCGAGCCAGATTTCGGCCAAACCCCCCTGCCGCGGTTCAACTTCGTGCCGCCGGGTTCGAGCGCGCCGACCCAAACCGTCGTCGGCGAGACGAAAACCCACCACCCAACGGCTGGCGATACCTTCTTCGACCTCGCCCGCTTCTATGACCTCGGCCACAACGAGATCGAAGCCGCCAACCCCGGCATCGACGAATGGATCCCGGATCAATCGGGCAAAGAGGTCGCGATCCCGACCGCCTGGGTGCTGCCCTGCTGCACCTATGAAGGGCTGGTGATCAACATCCCCGAAATGCGGATCTACTATTACCCGCGTACCGCCAAGGGCGAGCCGCGTCAGGTGATCACCGCCCCGGTCGGCCTGGGCCGACTCGATTGGCGCACGCCGACCGGTCGCTGGCGGGTCACCGAAAAGACGAAGGATCCGACCTGGGTGCTGCCCGAATCAATCCGCAAAGAGCGCATCGCCGAGAAGGGTTTCTCGGAAACCTCGATCCCCGGCGGCCATCCCGATAACCCGCTCGGGCATTACCGGATGCGCATTTCGCTCGATATCTACGGCATCCACGGCACCCACCGGCCCTGGGGGGTGGGCATGCTGGTCAGCCACGGCTGCGTGCGGCTCTACCCGGAAGATATCGAGAAGCTCTACCCCTTGGTGCCGCTCGGCACTGGCGGCGAGTTCGTCTACCAAACCGTCAAAGTTGGAGAACGGAATGGCCGGGTCTGGCTTGAAGCGCACCCGGACCTCTACGGCACGCAGCCCGCCGCCTGGCGGGAGACCCGGCAATTGCTGGAGAAACAGGGTCTGCTGAAACGGGTCGAAGAAGAGAGGGTGTTCCGCGTGCTGCAGGAGCGCCGCGGCATCCCGGTGGACGTCACGGGCATTGCCAGTGCATCGGTTCTGTCCGATACACCGGCAATGCCCGAAACGGTTCCGTCAACCGTTGGTGGCGGCAAGCCCACCAGCCGTCAATGACCGACGACCCCGGTCTCTTCCTCCCGGGCGCTCAGTATCGCCATCGGACCATCCGGGAGACGATCCAACCGCCAACGGTGGAGCCCATCCCGAATGTAGCCGGGGTTCATATCGACGATCTCACAGATGTTCTCGAACGAGAACAGCCATTTGCGTTCGGTCGACATGATCCATTCGTGTGAATCGTCAAAGAGCTGCTGCCCGCGCAGATCATCCGAGTGGGCATACTTCTGGAAGCAGTCGATCGCGTCTTCGAGCACCGCGAGCATCAGTCGCCGCTCCCTGTCATATCCAAGTTCCTTTCGAAAATACGACAAGAACTGGTTCGGCAGAAGCACGTCAGGCTCAAAAAGCCCGCCGCCGCGATCCTGCAGGCTAGATCCGTGTGTGCGCATCCTTCCCGACATAAAGCTGAATCCCCCCATCCTCCGGTTTCGAGGCCAACTCCCCCTGCCGACACTCGCCGAAGTGGCGCTGCGAGTATCAGCATGGCTGGCATTCCGTGAAATGAATTTTACTATTTTTTCGAATGAATAAATCTTATCCATCCTCGTAGCTGAAGCGGCGACCCTTTTCGAAGCCGTGACGATTCCGGTAAGGGGCCGTGAAAAGGTAGCAGGAGCCAGCGGCAAACGGTCGCGGCTCGCAACCGCGGGGAGACAGGGAAGATGGCTGATTCGAAGATCCAGGGCAGCAGCGGCAACAGCCACATCGGGGCGATCGTTGGGTGGGGAACCCTCACACTCGCCACCTTGGGCTTCATCTGGCTGGTCGTCGGGCAGTTGGCGCAAGGTGGAGCGGGCCGGGAAGACGAAGCCCTCGAGTTCGTCCAGAAGTACAAAACCCCGGAAATGGCCTACAACCTCAAGGATCAGACGATCGAGATCGGCAATGCCGCCCGGGCCAACGGGGCCTTCATCGGGGTCTTCGACTGGGAAAGAACCTACACCGACGAGGGAGCCATCTACATGGTCACATTGACCTGGAAGGACAACAACAAGACCCGCAAGGCGATCTGGAAAGTCGATGTCGACGCCAAAACCATCGAGCCGTCCAACGCCGACGCCAAGGAATTCATGCAGCCGGTGGCGGTCGCCCCCGGCTGACCCGGGCCAGGACGGCGCGGGCCGTCCTCAGAATTGCCAGCGGGTCTTGTCGATCAAACGGCGGACCCGCTCTTCCGGCTTGCCGTTGCGCCAGGCCTCGAGGCTGATGTCCGCCGGACAGCGCCCGTCTTCGAGCAGCTGCCGAATCGGGGCCAAAGCCTCCTCACCAAGGCCGCTTTGCGCCGCAGAGTCGGCCTGCTCCAAGCGACGCAGGCCCTCGGCGGCAATCGCCACCAGCTCGCGCGCCAGATCCAGCAGCTTGAGCCGTCCGACACGCGTCGCCAAGCCACGCTTCTGACCATCGCGAAGGATCTGCTCGCGCTCTTCCAGCGTCCAGCGCCGGACAAGATCGAAAGCGCCCATGCGACAATCCGGCTCATAGAGCAGCCCGGCCGTGATCGCCGGGACCGCCAAGATGGTCTCCCGCGGCTGGGCGTCGATCATGCGCAACTCAAGGTACGTTTTGAGCCTGACCTCGGGGAAAAGCGTCGAGAGGTGCAGGGCAAAATCACCGACGGTCGCCCACAGGCCGTTCGCGCCACGGTTCATGAACTCGCGAAATGGGGTACCGCTGAGATCGACGTAGGCGCCGTCCCGGCGGACGAAGTACATCGGTGCATCAAGCGCCCATTCGACGTATTCTTCAACGCCCGCCCGCTCGTGAAAGAGAAAGGGCAGGATGCCGCAGCGCGCGGCATCGACATCCGTCCAGACGTGGCCCCGGTACGAGAGGTAACCCGACTCTTCGTTATCGAGGATCGCCGAGTTGGCAAAAATCGCATTCAGGATCGGGCCGATCCCGGTGCCCACCCGCATCTTGTCGATCGCATCGGCGGCGCCGGAGAAATCGATATTCGCCTGCACCGTGCCGGTCTGCTTCATCATGCGATGCCCAAGCCGCCCGACCCGGCTCATATAGGCCGCCATGATCCCGTAGCGATGCTTCGGCACCCACTCGATCTCGTCGAGTCTCGATACCGGCTGTGCCCCGAGGCCGAGTATGGCAACGCCGTGCGGCTCGGCCACCGTCACCAATTGACGGGCAAAACCCTCGATCTCGTCGCGCGTTTCAGCCAGCGTGCGCACGGTTTTGCCCGAGAGTTCGATCTGGCCGCCCGGCTCCAGCGTGATCGAGGTCTCGCCGCGGTGCAGCGCGATCGTATGGCGGCCCTCGGTCGTCGGTGCCCACTCGAAGCGTTCCGCCAAGTCCCGGAGCAGAACCTCGACCCCATGGCGCCCCGACCAGGCGATGGCATGGCCGTCCTCCTGGCGCACGGCGATGAACTCAAGTTCGGTGCCGATCCGCCATTGCTCCTCTGGCTTGGAGCCACGCAGAATATGCTCGACGAGTTGCGCCGTGCCTTTGATCGGATCGGCGTCGGGACCTTCGGCCGTAGCCACGTAATCGCTCATGCGCGCCGGGAGCCTACGACCCCCCTGCGGCCATCACAAGGCGGGCGAGCCGCAGTGGTTCAGGGCAAAACCACGACCGGCGTGCCGACCGGCACCAGGCGTTCGAGCTCGATCACATCCTGGTTTTGAAGCGAAATACAGCCGAGCGTCCAGTCGACCGCGGCGCGATTCAAAAGCGGTGAATCCGTGCCGTGGATGCCGATCGAGCCACCCGTTCCCGCGTGGATCCGCCCGGCGGCCCGGGCCTCGGCGGTGCGTTCGATATCGCGCAGGTTGGGGTAGTCGAGAAGCAGGAAGCGCGCCCAGCGCGCGTGCCGCCGCCCGGCGGCGATCCGGTAGAGCCCAAGCGGCGTGCGCTTATCGCCCTCGTGCAGCTTGTCGCCCTCGGTACGGCCGAAGGAAAGCTCGCGAAAGGTCTGGACCCACTCGCCGCGCCGGTAGACGGTGGCCGTGCGACAGCTTTCCCGAACGACCACCAGATTTGCCTCGCGACGCGCCCACTCAAGCGGGCGCCGATCGGTGACGTGCGGCAGGGGTCCAACCCCCACCTGAGCCGGCACGATGCGTGGCGCACACGCGGCCAGCGTCAGGGCGGCGAGGAGGGCGAGGATGGCGCCCCGCTGCAGCAGCTGCCTCGAGGAGCCAGGCGACAACCCATGCCCTGGCGGCACCAGTCCTGATCGACGCGGCATCGGCCTCGATCCTGCCCAAGCGTTCGCCTCTGCCGCAAGGGCCGGTGCGGCAGATCCCCGGCTTCCCAATCCGACGAGCTGCCGCTACACCAGCGCGGGCGCAAATCCTTGGTGGGGAGATTCCGCGTGAGCGGTCGCCGCCGAGACCAGCGCGGGTACAAATCCTTGGTAAGGAGGTTCAACGATGGCGATAGATGGCAATCAATTCCGCCAAGTGATGGGGCATTTCGCAACCGGCATCACGGTCATCACGACCCATGATGGCGGCGGCAAGCTCTTTGGCCTTACCGCCAACGCCTTCTCCTCGGTCTCGCTTGAGCCGCCGCTCTGCCTGGTCTGCGTCGCGAAAAATGCCGAGTCCTACCCGGCCTTCGCAGCCTCGGGCGTCTTTACGGTGAACTTTCTCGGCCAGACGCAGGAGAGCCTGTCCCGGCGCTTCTCGAAATCGGGCGGCGATAAATTCGAAGCCGTCGGCTACCGGATCGGCTCCAATGGCTGCCCGATCCTCGACGAGGTCCTCGCTCACGTCGAGTGTACGATTTCGCAAAGTGTCGAGGCTGGCGACCATACCATCCATCTCGGTCAAGTGCGGGAGATGGCCATGGACCACGAAGCTGAACCCTTGCTTTATTTTCGCGGCGGCTACCGGAACCTGCGCGCATGAGGGTTTGGGCGCGTTCAGGTTCCCCTCTGGCTCTGCTGCTGCTCCTGCTGACTGTCCTTTCGGGCTGTAGCCAAACCGGGCCGGCGGAGAGCGGCGACGGCTTCAAGGTGGGTCTGGTGGTGCCAGGCCCGATCAGCGACGGCGGCTGGAACGCCAGCGCCTTTGAAGGCCTGCAACGGATCCGCGGCGATCTCGGCGCTGAAATCAGCCATGTGCAGGCCGGCACCCCGCTCGCCTTCGAAGCGGCCTTCCGCGATTACGCCTCGCGCGGTTTCGACCTCGTGATCGGGCACGGCTTTGAATTCCAGGACCCGGCGATGAAGATCGCGCCCTCGTTTCCCGACACCGATTTCGTGGTGGTTTCAGGCGATGTTTTTCGTCAAAATGTGGGATCGCTGCGTTTCCAGTTGAGCGATGCCACCTACCTTGCCGGCATGCTGGCAGCAGGGCTCTCGAAAACGGGCAAGGCGGGTGCCGTCGGCGGTCTGCAGCTTCCTGTCATCGAGGAAACTTTCGTTGCCTTGCGCGAGGGTGCGCAAACCGAGACGCCCGATTTCAAGGTTGTCTCGACCTATATCGGAAGCTTCGAGGACGTTGCCGCGGCCCGCGCCGCCGCCGACGCTCTGGTGGCCCAGGGCGCGGGGATTCTTTTCCATAATGCGGACGCAGCCGGGCTGGGCGTTTTCGAAGCGGCGCGGGTCGCCGGCATCTTTGCCATTGGCAGCAACCGCGATCAGAATGCGATCGCCCCCGACACCGTCATCGCGAGTGCGGTCGCCGACATTCCCGAAGCTTTCGTCCACCTCGCCCAAGCGGTCAAGGATGGTAAATTTGAGGGCCGGGTGGTGGTCGAGGATCTGGCCTCCGGCAGCGTGCGCCTGGTCCTGAACCCCCGGCTCGAGTCGAGGATCCCGCCCGGGCTGAAGGAACGGATCGCCCGGGCCGAAGAAGAGATCCGGAAGGGCAAATTGCGCGTGAAACCTTGACCTCATCCATTCCACTCGCGGTGGTGGTGCTGGCCGCCGGCCAGGGCACGCGTATGCGCTCGGCCCGGGCCAAGGTGCTGCATGAACTCGGCGGACGAGCGCTGCTGCGCCATGTGCTGGCAGCGGTTTCGCCGCTCGGCTCGACCTCGACGGTGGTGGTCGTTGGCCACCAGGCCGAGGCCGTCGAAGCGAGTCTCGCCGGCAGCGATTTGAAGTTTGCCCTGCAGAATGAACAGCGCGGCACCGGGCACGCCGTCATGGTCGCGCGCGACGCGGCTCTGCAGGGTTTTGAAGGCGATGTGCTGATCCTCTACGGCGACGTGCCGCTGCTCGAGACCGACACCCTCAAAGGCCTGGTCGAAAGCCACCGCGCGGCGGGCGCCACGCTGAGCCTGCTCACCACGACGCTTGAGGATCCGATGGGCTACGGCCGCATCCTGCGCGACACGGAAGGCCGGGTGGTTGGCATCGTCGAACAGAAGGACGCCGACCCGGCGGCGCAGGCCATCAAGGAAGTCAACCCCGGTATCTACTGCGTCGCATCAAAGTTTCTGTTCGAGGCTCTCGATGAGCTCCGGCCCAACAACGCGCAGGGCGAGCTCTATCTGACAGATGTGGTCGCACACGCGGTCTCGGCGGGAGAAAAAGTCGAAAGCCGCCCGGTCGATCCGGCTGAAGTGGTAGGCGTGAACTCGCGCACCGATCTGGCGAATCTTGAAACCCTGCTGCGCCGTCGCACCGTCGCGCGGCACCTCGACGCCGGGGTGAGCTTCCTCGATCCCGAGTCGGCCCATATCGATGTCGAGGTCGAAATCGGTAGCGACACCATCATCGGCCCCTGGGTGCAATTGCGCGGCCGCACCCGCATCGGCCAGAACTGCCGGCTGCTTGGCAACGCCTTCATCGTCGACTCGGAGATCGGCGCTGGCACGGAGCTCAAGCCCTTCGTCTCGCTCTCGGGCTGCCGGATCGGAGACGATTGCGCGATCGGGCCCTTCTCCCAGCTCCGACCCGGCGCCGAGCTCGATCGTGCGGTTCATATCGGCAACTTCGTCGAAGTGAAGAA
>VFKT01000032.1 GCA_009885395.1 Deltaproteobacteria bacterium
CCCGCCTGCTGCAGCCCAACCCATGCCCACGGACAAAATACCCACCACGGCCGCCACTCCCAAATCCAGGGCAGCGGCCAAACCAAAGGCCTCGCCAACAGAAACCGAGCCCGCAATGACCGCGGAATCGTCCATCAAGCCCGGGGCTGCCAAATCCGGGGCAAGGGCCAAATCGCCCAGTGTAGCCAAACCAAAGGTTTCCAAACCGCGGACCCCGGCCGCGCCGAGAGTCGTGACACCCAAACAGACTCCGCTCCGACACCTGATCCGCCCGATGGCACGCCGCCCGGTCAAGCCTTCGCCGCCGAAGCCGCCACCTCCGCCAGCACCGACCCGGGCCGCGCAAGCCGCGCCCGCCGCTCGCCGACCGGATAATGCCTACCGACTTCCCGATGTCTGCGCGCCTGCGGCCTATCATGTGCACCTGATCCCCGACCTGAATCGTGGTCTCTTTCGCGGAGAGCTCCTGATCGAGATCGATATCTGGCGAGAGACCCCGGTGATCGAGTTGCACGCACTCGGCTTGACGATCGCCCGCGCCGAGATTGCACCCCGAACCGCACAAAGCCATGTGGCGAGCGCGCTGCCCCGCAACCCGCTTGCTTCGATCGGCAAACCGACGCGTGCCATCCCGACCGGACAAATCGTACCGCATCCCATCCGCGAGACCGTCGAACTCCGCTTCCCCGAACCTCTGCGGCCCGGGCGTTGGGCCCTGATGCTGGCCTTCAGTGGTGAACTCCAGAAACATCTGCGCGGCTTCTACCGGGCCAACAGCGGCAATCGCCGCTACGCCTTCAGTCAGTTCGAGGCTGCCGACGCACGACGCTGTTTCCCCTGTTTCGACGAGCCGGCCTTCAAGGCCCGCTTCACCTTCTCGGTCACGGTGCGAGCCGGATTGCAGGTGCTCTCAAACAACCCGCTTCGCACCTCGGACCACAACGCCAACGGCACCACCACCTGGCATTTCACCCAGACACCCTTGCTCTCGACCTACCTTTGCGCGATCGCCGTCGGCGAATTCGAAAGCGTCGAGCAAAGACATGTTGGCAAAGTGCCGATTCGGGTGTGGAATGTCCCCGGCAAATCCCATCTGGCGAGCTTTGCGCTCGACGTTGCGGTCGCCTCATTGCAACGACTCGAACGCTACTTCGGCATTCCCTACCCCTACGACAAACTCGATCTGGTGGCGGTACCCGACTTTGAAGCCGGCGCGATGGAGAATGCCGGAGCGATCTTCTTCCGGGAGACGTTGCTGCTCGCCGACCCCGACACGATCACGGTCGCCGAACGCAAGCGGATCGCCGAAGTCGTCGCCCACGAATTGGCCCATATGTGGTTCGGCAACCTGGTCACCATGCGCTGGTGGGACGATCTCTGGCTGAACGAATCGTTTGCCACCTGGATGGCCTTCAAGGTGATCGACGATTGGCAGCCCGACTGGCGGATGTGGAACGCCTTCGAGCCGCTCCGCGCCCAGGCTTTCAGCCTCGACGCAATGGCCCACACCCACCCGATCTATGCCGAAGTTCGCAACGCCAGCGAGGCGACCGAAAACTTTGACGCCATCACCTATGAAAAAGGCTGTGCCGTGGTTCGCATGGTCGAGGCCTACCTGGGCGAGAAAAAATTCTGCGCCGGCGTGCGCCGCTACATCTTGCGGCATCGCGAGGGGAATGCCGAGGCCGCGGATCTCTGGTCGGCGCTCGAAAAAGCCTCGGGCCAACCGGTGGCAAAGATCGTCCGCCCCTGGGTCGAACAGGTCGGCTTCCCCCTGGTCCGCTTCCAAGCGGAGGACGAGACCCACCTCGAAGTGCGCCAGAGCCGCTTCCTCGCCAGCCCGACCACCAAACCGCCGGGAGAGGACTCGCCTCTTTGGCCCATCCCCCTGGTCGTGCGGGTACCCAAAGGAAACACCAGCAAAATCCAGCGCAGCCTGGTCAAAGAAGCTCGTGACGTCATCAAGGTGCCCAAGGCGACCGAGGCGCGCTGGTACTACGGCAATGCCAACGAGGGCGGCTTCTATCGCGTGCTGCACGACCCCGCCTGCCTCGCGGAAATCATGAGGGCGCCAGCCCGCCGACTCACGGTCGCCGAACGCATCGGATTGATCGGCCATCAATGGGCCATGGTCCGGGCCGGCCACGCCGACCTCGCCTCTTTGCTCGACCTCGTCGAGGCCTTGCGAAACGAGAACGATTGGGAAGTGCTCTCGACGTTGGTGGCGCCGCTGGCCTTTATCGACGACCAGATCGCGGAGCAGGCCGACGGAAGTCGGGGCCTGTTCACCGCCTGGATGCGGGGCCTCTTCCGGCCGACATGGCTCGATCTGGGTTGGGACGAGCGCCGGGGCGATACCGAGAACCAGCGGCTCTGCCGCGCGGCCTTGTTGTCTATGGTTGGCGTCATTTCCGAGGATCCCGTGGTCGCGCGGGAGTCGGCCTGGCGCTTCGATCAGCTTCTGGCCGACCGTACGGCGGTCGAGCCCAATCTCGTTGATTCATTGGTTGAAATCGCTGCGCGCGAGGGCGACTGGGAACGCTTCGGCCGCATGCGCGCCGCCGTCGGCCAGGCAGAGACGCCGCAGGAGCGTCGTCGCCTGCAACTCGCGTTGGGAAATTTCCGCGATACGCGCAGCTACGAGATGGCATTGACGATCTGCCTGACGCCGGAAATCGCAACCCAGGACGTCGGCTTCCTGCTGATGCGGCTCATGGCCAACCGGACCGCACGCGAGCGTTCATGGACCTTCATCCGGGACAACTGGGCCAAGCTTGGGGCTCGTCTGCCGCCCTTCATGGCAGCTCGACTGATCGAAGCCACCGCCCAGCTCGCCACCCGCGAACACCGCAAGGAGGTCGCAACCTTCTTCCGCGAGCATCCGGTCGAGACAGCCGCCCGGGCCTTGAAACTGGCCCTCGAGCGCTTCGACGTCAATGAAGAACTACGGACTCGCATCAAGCCGCAACTTCTGGCGTGGCTGGCAGCCCGCCCGGCCTGAACCCCTCCGCCGCTGCACGAGGTGGCGCGGCCGAGGCTCTCTGCGAAGAGAACCCCGGCCGCACCCGCTCACTGCACGGTATCGATCGGCGCCCGGCCCCCGTCAGAAGCCGACGCAGGGCGAGAACACACAGGGCGTCGGTTGCGGACTCGGTGTCGGTTGCGGACTCGGCGTCGGCGGCACGAAGGGCTGAGTCGGCGTCGGCACCGGCGTAGCCGTAGGGCTGGCGGTAGCGGTAGGCGTGGGGGTCGGAGTC
>VFKT01000119.1 GCA_009885395.1 Deltaproteobacteria bacterium
CGATGGCTTCAACCCGGTGGCCGCGATCGCAACCCTCGTCCACCCTGGCCCTGCGACACCGCTGGCCGGGCGGGGCGTACTCGAAATCCCGCAGCCGGGAGCCGCAATGAGCGGCATCGGGCTGATTTCGGGCTGGATCTGCGACGCTGGACGGATCGAGATCGAAATCGATGGCAGCACGCTGCTGCCGGCTGCCTACGGCACCAGCCGCGGCGACACCAGTAGCGAATGCGGCGATGACAATAACGGTTTTGGGCTGCTCTTCAATTGGGCGCTGCTCGGCGACGGCGCACACACGCTGCGGGCGCTGGCCGATGGCACCGAATTCGGCCGTGCCACCTTGGATGTGACGACCTTCGGCTTGCCCTTCCTGCGCGGAGTCTCGGGGCGTTTCGTACTTCCGGGCTTCCCGGACGCCAGCAAGAGCACGACGATCGAATGGTCCGAGGCGCGACAGGGCTTCGCCTTGACCGCCGTGGAATGATCGCAGCGTCGCAGGTGCATTGGCCGCGGCTTCGGGCTAGGTGTCGTGCCATGCGCGGCTCGAACTGGGTGTTGATCGCGGCCCTGTCGGCGAATCTCGCGGCCGAGGTTGCACTGGCGAAAGAAACGGCCTGGGTCGATGGCGGCAAATCGCTGCGGCTGCGCAGCGGCCCCGGCATGGACCACAAGATTGTCGGTCTGGTCGAGCCCAGGGAGAGGCTGACCATCCTTACCGAAAACGAAGGTTGGACCCGGGTGCAGCTCCCCGACGGCAGCGAAGGTTGGACTGCAAGTTCCGAACTGACCACGGTGCCACCACCGGCCGTGCAGGCGGCGGCTCTCGAACTTGACCTTGAGGATCTGCGCCAGCGGCTCGGGGCGAGCGAAGAGGAGACCGATCGGCTGCGCGAGGAGACGGAACGGTTGACGCTGCATGAAGCCGAATTGAAGGCACATGCGGCCGACCTCGAGCACGAGTTGGTCAGGCTCGAAGCAACGCAACGCTGGCAGGAGCGGCTCGCCGGCGCCACCATCGGGATCGTCGGGGCGCTGATCGGCGCGATCTTCGCGCGATTCTCGGTGCGCCGCCGGGGCTCGGGCCTAAGGCTCGATTGACGCGACGCACGTCATCGGCACGAACGAGACCCCTCCCTCTGACGAGCGTTTGAGCCCGCCGACTGCGTCAGGCCTTGTCGCCCAAGCTCCCGCAACCGTCGCTCATCCAATCTGGCGCGCCGAGCCCCGCTTCGCCGAAGCCGCTCGCAGCACCGCTTCACCGACCGGCGACTCCGTGCCGGGGCGCTCGGCAAGACACGCCTTGGCACTCCCGGGCGAAGGCCGGCTGAGGGCCCGCAGAACACCAGAAGCTTCGAGACTGAAGACGCTTTCTACCTTGAAGCCGAGGCCTTCGGCGATCCGCAACGCAGTCACGAGACTGGGCTCGACGTGGCCGTTCTTGATGCGATTGAGGTGGCTCTGGTCGATGTGGGTGCGGGTGGCGAGTTCGGACTCCGACATCCCGTTCTCGAAGAGCAGCCGGTTGATCTGGTTCCTGAGCATTGATTGATCCCCTCCTCTGCCGGATGGCGACGACCATCGGGTACGCGGCAGAGCAGATC
>VFKT01000114.1 GCA_009885395.1 Deltaproteobacteria bacterium
CGCTCTACCAACTGAGCTACCGGGGATCGGCCGTGCGGCTACTACGCGAATCCCGGAGCCGCAACGCAGCGGCCCTCTCTGCCAACGTGAGTAGTTGCTCTGGTGCACGGCCCCAATACGCATGGCTGCAGGAGCCGGCCTGCCGTTTCGGTCTCTGGCGTGGTCGCCGGTACACCGCAACCAGGAGAAGGGCCAGAGTTGAGAGCTTGACCCCACTCCGGATGGCAGCCCGTCGATGCCCGCCCCCGAGATGCAGGAGGAACAACCTTTGAGCCGCTCCCCAACCTCAGCATTGCCCGAAGGCGAAATAAAAGCGAAGATGGCGGATGCCCCCGATCCCCCAATCCCTCCGCGCCGCATTGCCCCCGACCAGCCTCCGGCCGACCACCCCCTTCTCCGCGACGCACGAGCCCACGCCCCTGCCGACCGGACTCGCAGCCCTCGATGTTCTCCTCGGCGGCGGCCTGCCGCGGGGGGGATTGAGCGAAATCATCGCCCCACCTTCGGCCGGGGCGATGAGCCTGGTGCAACAGGCGGTCGCCCGGACCACGGGCACGGGCCGATGGGTCGCCTGGATCGACGGCTCCGACGCCCTCGATCCGGGCAGCCTCGAAGCGGCGGGCGTGGACCTGCGTTCCCTTCTCTGGGTGCGCCCGAGTCGCGCAACGGCGGCGCTCGCCGCCGCCGAGTTCCTGGCCGGACTCGAGAACGCCTTTGCGCTCATCGTGCTCGACCTCTCGCGACGCGATTCGCCACCACGCGATCAGCCGGGCGTACCGGCTCGCCCCTCTCGCGAGGCGAAACTGCAGCCGGCCCATTGGCTGCGGCTGGCCGCCATGGCACGACGGGGCAGGGCAGACGTCTCTCTTCTCCTCCTCGCCGGCGAGAGCGAATGCTGTTTCCCCCCGGCCTGCCTGTTGCGACTTGAACTTTTGCCGGCGCGGACCCTTTGGAGCGGCGGCGGAGATGCGCCCTTTCTGCTTGATGGTCGCGAAGTTGATATTTTTGTGCGACGAAAGCGCAACGGCATCCATGGGGGAAGTGTCCGCACCCGACTCGTCACGATGTCGCGCCGATGAGCGAACGCCTCGCCGCGTTGGTTGTTGCGTGTTTTCCCGCGGCGGCGCTGGTGCGGGCCGAACCCGAGCTGCGTGGTTGTCCCCTCCTCGTCTGCCGGACCGAACAACGCGAGGGTGCCGGTCGGGTGCTGCCGCACGCAAAAGTGATCGCCATTTCTCGCCAAGCGGCGCGGGCCGGGGCTCGCATCGGCGCGACGGTGGCGCAGAACCTCGACATCAATTTTAATCTGGTGGTACGCCCAGCCGATTCGCGTGCCGAGGCCTCGGCACGCGACGCCCTGCTGGATGTGGCGGCGTCGATCTCGCCGCGGCTGGAAGCGATCGACGGCACCAATACCGCCGAGGTGCTGATCGATCTCGGCGGCACGCAGCGGCATTTCGATTCCGAAGGCGGACTGCTCGCCGCCCTCGCGCAGCGCGCGCATCGCTGTGGTTTCGAGGTTGGCGTCGCCATCGCCGACGGTCGGGCAACCGCGCGATTGGCCGGACACCTGGCCGTCGTGCGCACGGAAGCCCTGGTGGTGCCACACGCCGGTGCCGCAGCCTGGCTCGCGCCGCATCCCATCGAAATCTTGCGGCCCTTGCTCCCGGCGGAGAAGCGCGACGAGAAAGCCCTTTGGGAGATGTTCCAGCGGCTCGGCCTGTTGCGGGTGGGCGATTTATTGCGCTTGCCAATCGATCAGATCGCGACCCGACTTGGGCCCGCGGCGGCTTTCTTGCGTCGGGTCGCGGCGGGAGAGGACGAGAGTCGGCTTCGACCGGGCCGCCCACGCACGACCTTCGTGGAATCGGCGCTGTTGGAGTACCCGGTCGATTCGCTGGAAGCCCTGCTTTTCGTGGCGCGCGGTCTGGTCGATCGCCTCTGCACCCGGCTCGAGGCCCGCGCTTTCACGACCCGCGAACTTGGCCTGGAATTCGGGTTGTCAGGCCGGGCGCAAGCCTCGCGCCGACTTGCGGCGGCAAGCCCGAGCCGCCTCAGTCGCAACTGGATCCGTTTGTTGCGCAATTTGCTCGAGGCCAACCCCTTGGAGGCGGCGGTCGAGGAACTCACGATCACGGCCAGGCCCGAGCCTCTGCGGGCGGGGCAACTCGATCTCTTCCTCCCGGCTGGGCCAGCACCGGCGGCACTCGGCGAGGTTTTGGCCCGGGTCGCAACCCTTTGCGGAGAACATGGAATCGGGCGACCGACGGCTCCGCTCGACCACCGCCCCGACTCCTGGCAATTGCTGCCCTTCGTCGCCGAGAGTGGCAATGCCCTCGGCGGCGCCCAGGTATCGAGAGACGGCATCACTTTGCCCTGGGTGCTGGCCCGACCGCTCGCCTTGCGTGCGTTGCGCCCGCCGCGAGCGGTCGAGGTCGGCTTTGATCGCGGCCAGTTGGCGTGGGTGCGGGCGCCGACTTTCGGTGGTCGGGTCGTGGTCGCGAGCGGCCCGTGGCGGATCGAAACGGCCTGGTGGACCGAGCAGCCCTGCCGTCGTGATTATTTCGACATCCAGTTGAGTGATGGGGGAACCTACCGCCTCTTCGAGGAGCGCAGTCGGGGCGATTGGTTCGTCGACGGCCAGTACGATTGACCGCAGCGGCGCAGCCTCGATCTCTCTCGGGACGTCCGCGCGCCGACCTGACTTCGGCCGAGTCCGGATCTCCGCACGACCGCGCAGCCTTCGCCCGGGCCGTCCTCTCCTGCGGGGGCGGAGCCCGCACGGCATATCCCGGGGCCTTGACCCTCGCCGCGGCGCGTGCGCGCCTCTGCTCCTATGGCGTCGTGGCAGAAAGAACTCGAATTCGCGGTCGAAGCGGTACGTCAGGCGGGCGAATTCACCCTCGGGTATTTCCAGAACGCGGCGCTCGAAGTCGAGTTCAAGGCCGATCGTACGCCCGTCACGGTGGCGGATCGTGGCGCCGAGCAGCGCATCCGCGAAATGCTGGCGCGGGCCTTTCCGCGCGACGGCATTCTCGGCGAGGAGCAGGGTGAAGAACCCGGCAGCAGCGGTCGCCGCTGGATTGTTGATCCGATCGACGGCACGCAATCGTTCGTGCGCGGGGTACCGCTCTACGGCGTGTTGATTGGGCTCGAAGTCGATGGTGAATGTATGGTTGGCGCGGCGGGGTTTCCGGCGCTCTCGATGACACTTTGGGCGGCGCGCGGCGAGGGCGCCTGGCACGACGGCAAGCGCATCCACGTCGCCCCGACCAGCGAGCTCGGTCAGGCCACGCTTTGCAGCAGTGATATCCATCCCAACCATATGGGCGAGGCCAATCCAGGTTTCCAAAACTTGCTGGCTGCGTGTGGACGTTATCGCGGCTGGGGCGATTGTTATGGCTACGCGCTGGTCGCGATGGGACGCGCCGATATCATGATCGATCCGATCCTCGCCCCCTGGGATTGCGCCGCGCTGATCCCCGTCCTCGAAGAGGCCGGTGGCGTTTTTGTCGACTGGCAAGGGCGCCGCACGGCGCACGGTGGCAACGGTATCGGCACTACGCCAGGCTTGGTCGACGAAGTGCGCCGTCTACTCGGGGCCTGAAGCGCATGGCAACTGAACGCAATTTTGCCACCGACGTCGGCGATCTGGTCCTCATCCACTTCGAGGAGCAACCCGCCCTGTTCGCCCGGATCGAGGCGATTCGCCCACACGACACGCCAGGCTGGTATTCTTGCGATTTGCTGGCGCTTGCCCTGCCGCCGCAACGGATGAGCTGGATTCTCGAGCAAAGCCAGATCGAAGGCGCGTCCTACACGATGGGCGGGCGTGCCGTGCGACTGGTTCGTCTGCCCGATGCGGGCGCTCCCGCCGAGCCGGTAACTCCGCCGCCAGCCACGCTTCAGCCCACAGAGGGCAAAGCCTCACGCAAACCTGATAAACAAACGCCCACCCGTGGACGCGTGATCCCGCTCCGAAAGGGGACGTGCGTTTAATATTTCGGCTTCAGTTTAGTTTTTTCGCAACCTCTGCCGGATCTTGCAGGCGCAGAGGCAGAAAAGCCGGTCGGGCGTTCGCTGGGCGGAATGCCCGCAGATTTCCACCGCTTGGGCCAGGGGGTTCAGAATAAACTTGACATAGCCTCGCCGGGAAGGGAGACTTCTTTTGTGGCGATACGGATCGAAATCCAGCGGAATCCGCGCCGCCGGCCCGCTGTCCGGCAAGAAGGGCCTTCCCGGGTGCTCGTTTTGTTCGGTTTGGCGACTGCCGTGGTTGGTGCCCACCTGCTCTTCTGGTGGGGCGGGCTGCTTCAGTAGCACGGCTGCGGGCTGTGGTGGCCCGATGGGCGACCTGGCTGAAGCTGGTGGTCTCTTTTCAGCGATCTGCCGCGCGGTTGCAACGGGTCCCAAGCCTTGCTGCTCAAGGGGCAAACGTGCAATAGTTCTGAAGCGGTGCGATTTGAGTCTGAATCGCCGCAGCGACACGGCACCATTCCCCCCTCGAACCGAACCTTTCCTCGTTCTTCTGACCGAACTCTCGCAAGGCTGCGGCTAATGCGCTCGGCGCCAGGCGCCGACAGTTGGGTCAGTGCGACTTCGCAAGGATTTGCGCGGTCATAAACGAGGCGGAAATGGCAATATCGCAAGCAGAACCTGGCCAGCAGCGGCTCGCCCGGACGGTGGCTCAGGGCGGAGCGACGCGTGCGAAAAATCGGCCGGTCCGCACGGGTACCGGTGGACCCCGGGTCGATCCCGAGGTGCTGCGCGATATGCGCCACGAGATCGGCAACCATTTTCATAAACTCTATTATTGGGCCGATCTTTTAGCGGCAGAAGATACCGGCGAGCCGACAGGAACGCCCTCCCTGGCGCGGGCCCTTCGGTCCTTCGAAGGCTTTCTCCGCACCGCCTTGCTCTATTTCCACGGCCCTGGTGAGGCGATGGTTGCGGTTTCGGCGACCGAAGTTGGGCAGGCCCTTCAATCCATTCTGGCCGAGGGTGGTACCCCGGTCGAGGTCGATTGCCCCAAGACCCTGTCCACCCTGCGGCTCAGCGTCGATACCGAGCGCCTCTCGACAGCATTCCGGCTCATCGGCGAACAACTTCTGCGCGTCGCCGGGAGCGGCAACATCCTCGGCTTCCGCGTCCAGTTGCGGACGCTTGAAGGGGCTGCGACGAAGGACCTGGAAATCGCAATCGAAGTGCCGCGCGGCCTCGCCGTGGCACGGCCGTCTGCCGAGGTCGATCTGGTTTGCTGGTCCGTTGCCGGTCGGATCGTCGAACACCACGGCGGTTGGTTGGCCGCCCTCGCGGACGAGAGCCAATCGGTCCGAACAACGCTTCGTTTGCCAGTCCCAGATCCAGCCGCAGCACCCGAGTTTTGAGGGCGGAGACCTCGTATTTCATGGAAACACGAATCCTTATCATTGACGATGACCCCTTCATCTGTCGCCAGCTCGAAGAACTCTTTCGGGCGCAGCAGTTTGTCGTCAATTCGGCGCACGAGGCCGATTCTGCGCTCGCGATGCTTGCCGAGGCGGATTATTCGCTGGCCTTTGTCGATCTGAAGCTGCCAGGCGTCGATGGTTTGGAGCTGACCCGGCAGATTCGCGAGCGCTGGGTGGATCTTGATGTCATCATGGTCACCGGCTTTGCCAGCATCCGCGGTGCCGTCGAGGCCATCAAGCTGGGGGCTTCGGACTACATCACCAAGCCGTTCCAGAACGAAGAAATTCTACTTTCGACAGAAAAAGTACTTGAAAAACGCCGCTTGATCGACGAGATCAATTACCTCCGCGGCCAGCTCGCCGAGCGTTACTCGTTCGCCAACATGGTCTCGCGCAACCCGCGTATGCATGAGATCTTCTCTCAGCTCGAATCGCTCGGCCAGAACGACGCCACCACCCTTCTGGTCGGAGAATCCGGAACCGGCAAAGAGCTATGTGCGCGTGCGATCCATTTCCAGGGACGGCGGCGAACCGGCAGGTTCGTAGCCATCAACTGCGCGGCCTTTCCGGATACCCTGCTGGAGAGCGAGCTCTTTGGTTTCGACCGCGGTGCCTTCACGGGCGCCGTGCACGATCGGGTGGGCAAGCTCGAGTATGCCTCGGGTGGGACGCTCTTCCTCGACGAAGTCGAAGCCATCTCCCTCAATATGCAGCTCAAGCTCCTGCGGGTGCTGGAGGAGCGCGCACTCGAACGGTTGGGCTCGAATCGTCACATCAAAATTGATATACGCATCATCACGGCGACCAACGAAAATCTCGAAGACCTGGTCGCCAAGGGGCGGATCCGGGAGGATTTCTACTACCGGATCAACGTCGTGCCGGTCCGGATCCCGCCGCTGCGCGACCGGATCGAGGACGTGCCACTGCTGGTTGCCGAGTTCTTACGGAATTCAAAGCACGCCAGCGAGCGCGGCATCAACCGGATTTCGAACCGGGCGCTCTCGCAACTCATGGGCCACCTCTGGCCGGGAAACGTGCGCGAACTTGGCAATGTGATGGAACGATCCATGCTGCGCTGCGGCGGCACGGTGTTGCGCGAAGTCGATCTCCCCAGCGCAACGGCGGTCGGGCCGGGCCGCTCGAACATCGAACCGAAGCGGGGTCTGGATTACGAAGTACCGCTGAAAGAGTTTCTGCGCCGGGCCGAGCGCGATTATCTGGGCAATCTGCTGCGGAAATACCGGGGGGGCATCAGTAACAGCGCCCGGCATGCCCTGGTCGATGCCGCCACGCTGCATCGCAAGATGAAAGCCTACGGCTTGCGGCGCGAGGCCTTCCGCGCGATTGGCGGGCGTCCTCTCGTCGAACAGGCGGCTGAGGCTGAAGCTGAAGGGCAGTCGGCGGCAGACGCCTGAGCCGCGGGCTCGACTGGAAGCTTTGTCCGAGTTCATTTAGCAGGACGCAACTCCGGGCGCGGCCCGATGAGACGGGGAGGGCGGCCCGATTGCGTGATGGTGGCAGAGATTCCGAAGGCCTTCTGGCCTTTTTGTGGCGCAACCGGATCTGGTGGATTGCGCCGGCTTTGAGCGTGATCGCTTTGATCGGTTTTCTTGTTTGGCTGGGGCGGAACGAAGCGTCCGCTCCCTTCGTTTATACTTTGTTCTGAAGCATTCCGGAGTTCATCAAAATGGCATTGCATATGGTTACCGGCGGAGCCGGGTTCATTGGTTCACATATCACCAGGCGGTTGCTCGAGCGCGGCGATACGGTCCGCATCTTTGACGATTTTTCGACCGGCAAGCAGGCGAATCTTTCAGGGATCGAAAAGGATGTCGAGGTCGTGGTGGGGGACCTTCGCGATCCCGATGCCCTCAAGCGCGCCGCCAAGGGCTGTGAGGTCATCTTTCAACAGGCCGCACTTCGTTCGGTGCCGCGCTCCATCGATGATCCGCTGGCCAACAACGACGTCAATGTCACCGGGATCCTCAACGTTCTGATCGCGGCAAAAACAAACGATTGTCGGCGGGTCGTCTATGCCTCATCGTCCTCGATCTACGGCGACGACCCGACCTTGCCCAAGGTCGAGACCCAGACGCCCAAGCCGCTTTCCCCCTATGGCGCAAGCAAGATCATGGGCGAGTACTACGCCCGGATCTACACCGAGCTTTTCGGCCTGGAGACGGTGAGCCTCAGATATTTCAACGTCTTTGGTCCTCGCCAGGACCCGGAGTCGAAATACGCCGCGGTCATTCCCCGTTTCATCACGCTTGCCTGCGCGGGCGAGCCCGTCGAGGTGCACGGTGACGGCATGCAGTCGCGCGATTTCACCTATGTCGACAATGTCGCCATGGCAAATCTGCTGGCGGCGGATGCCCCGCACGCGTCGGGCCAGGCCATCAATGTCGCCTGTGGGGATCGTTTCACGCTACTTGACGTGCTTACGGCCGTCGAGGAATGCCTGGGCAAAAAGATCGAGCGCATCCACGAGCCTTCGCGGCCCGGCGATGTGCCCCATACCCAGGCCGACATCACGCGTGCCCGCGAGCTGCTCGGCTTCAAGCCAATAGTCAGCTTCGAGGAAGGAATGAAGCGGACCGTGGCCTGGTTCCGGGAACAGCCAGGCGCCTGAGCCCGGCCTTGCCTGCGCGTCAAGCGAAGCGAGGATCGGCAC
>VFKT01000257.1 GCA_009885395.1 Deltaproteobacteria bacterium
GATTTCGGCGGCCGCAGCGCGGCCCGAACTGCGTCTGCCTTCGCCGCCACAGCTCGGGCAGGGGTCCGTCATGCGTTGGATCAGGCTCTCGCGGGTCCGTTTGCGGGTCATCTGAACCAGTCCAAGTTCGGAAATTCGGAGGATATTGGTTCGGGCCCGGTCCCGCTTCACCGCCTCGGTCAGAGTGTCGCTGACCTTCTGTCGATTTTCGGGCTCTTCCATATCGATGAAATCGATGACGATGATGCCGCCGATGTCTCGCAGGCGGAGCTGATCGATCGCGACACGGGCGGCCTCGAGGTTGACCCGGAGGACGGTCTCTTCGTGCGTGCTCTTGCCGACGAAACGGCCCGAATTGACGTCGATCGTGGTCAGGGCCTCGGTCTGGTCGAACACCAGGTAGCCGCCAGACTTCAACCAGACCCGTCGCTCAAGGGCACGTCCAGCCTGGGTCTCGATCTGCAGAGCATCGAAGAGCGGCTCAAGTCCGTCGTGGAGTCGAACCCGCGCCGCCATCTCGGGCTGCAACAGGGATCGAACGAAGTCGACGACACGATCTCTGTCCGAAGGACGGTCCACCACAACCTCATCGAGGTCGGGCGTCGCCAGGTCGCGCACCGTTCGCAGGACGAGATCGAGATCCCGGTGGAGCAGAGTCGGTGCAGAGTCGACCTGTTGGGCGTCGCGGATCTTGGCCCAAAGTCGGGTCAGGTACTCGACGTCGGATTCAATCTCGGTGTTTGACAGGCCTTCACAGGCGGTCCGGACGATGAATCCGCAGGAGCGATCGGGGCGGGCTGCCGCCACCGCTTCCCGCAGCCGTGCCCGTTCGGTCGGATCTTCGATCCGGCGAGAGACCCCAATTTGCCCCGTCAGGGGCATGAAGACGAGATATCGACCCGGAAGCGAGATATGGCTCGTGACCCGCGGCCCCTTGGTGCCAATCGGATCCTTCGAGACCTGGACCAGAAGTTCCTGGCCCTGAGTCACGAGGTCTTCGATCAGGGGGCGGCGACCACCCTGGGCGTTGTTGCGGCTGCCCGTTCCGGCAGGCTGGGCTGCGGCAGGATTGGCCTCTGCGGCTGGTGCGCCGTCTTCGGAAAGGACGGCGACCGAGTCCTCGAATTTGCGATCGACATCGAGTGCGGATGCTGAATCTTCGCTCTCCTCGGCGCCCTCCGATTGCTCGTCCCTCTCGTCGGCCTCTTCGCTTTCGTCCTCTAAAACGGGCGGGCGGAGGAGGTCGGAGACATGCATGAAGGCGGCTTTTTCGACGCCAATCTCGATGAAGGCGGCCTGCATACCCGGCAGGACGCGTACGACCCGGCCGACGTAGAGGTTCCCGACGAGGGTGTCGTCGGCTTCGTGCTGAACCTGTAATTCGGCGAGCTGACCATCCTCGACCAGGGCCACCCGGGTTTCGATCGCGGTGCGGTTGATGACGAGTCGGCGGCTCACGCGCCCCTCGGCCGAGTTCTGACGCAGCTCTCGGCAGCGTCGACCAGACGCACGGCCCGAGCGGCAGCAAAACCCGCTGGCGACATAGACGCGCGCGGTCTGGAAGGCATTCTTACGTAGCTAACCGAGAGCAGGGGGTCAGGCAAGACGGCGTGCCTTTATTCGCCCCTGGCCACTATTGCTTGTGTTCGGCCTTGACTTCAGCCCCCACCTGATGGGATACCGCGGTTCAGGTGTCCGGCCCGCGCGAGGCGGAGGACGGGGGGTGGCCGAGTGCGGATTCGTGAGATCGAGTTGGTTGGGTTCAAGTCTTTCCGGGAGCCGATCAGGCTCACCCTGGCTGGTGGTCTCAATGCCATCGTCGGCCCAAATGGCTGCGGAAAGTCCAATGTTTCGGACGCAATCCGTTGGGTCCTCGGTGAACAGAGCGCCCGCCACCTTCGCGTCGATTCAATGGAGGACGTGATCTTCTGCGGCAACCATCGCAGTCCGCCGCTGAACTTCGCGGAAGTCTCGCTCACCTTTGAACAGGCCGATGGCGCGGCACTTGGGCTCACCGAAGGGGACGATGGGTTGGCGGCGCGGATCGCCCGTCTGCCCGAATTCACCGTGACTCGCCGGCTTTTTCGCTCGGGCGAATCCCATTATCTGGTGAACGGCACGCCGGCGCGATTGCGGGACATCACCGAGATCTTCCTCGGCAGTGGTGTCGGCCCCAAGGCCTACGCCATGATCGAGCAGGGCCGGGTCGGGCAGATCGTCGCGGCCAAACCTGAGGAGATGCGCCTCTTCATCGAAGAGGCGGCGGGCACCACCCGCTTTCGCAGCCGCAAGATTGCCGCCGAGCGCAAACTCGTCCGAACCCAGGACAACCTGGCGCGCGTGCAGGACGTCCTGCGCGAAATCGAGCGACAACTCGGGCATTTGCGGCGCCAGGCGCGCAAGGCAGAGGAGTTCAAACTGCTGGAGGCCGATCTTCAGCGCGAAGAACATGCCCTGGCGGCACACCGGTGGGGAGAGTTTGAGTCCGAGGCGCGACGGCTCTGCGAAACGATGCGCGAGGCCGCATTGGCATTGACCGAGATCCAGGACCGACATCAGTCGGCAGTACAGGGTCGGGACGTGGCCTCGGCAGAGCACCGTCGTGCGGCCGAGGAAACCGAAAGGGCGGTCCAGGCGCTGGGCGAGGCCGCAGCGACGGTTGCCCGTCTGCTCGAGCGGAGTCAAGCGTTGGTCCGGATGAGCGGCGATCTTGCCGTGCGCGACGAACGGCTTGAAATCGAAGACAGGGAGGTTGCCGAGCGCTTGATGGGTCTGGCAGATGAGCTTGGTACGGCCGAGATGGCTTTGCAAGAAGCTCGTCTGCGCCTTGCCGGTTGCGAGGCGCAACTTGCCGTCTCAGAACAGGAATGGCGTAGCGCCTTGACGCAGGCAGAGGCGGAGGAGTCGGCCTACGCCGAGGACCAGAAGGCTGTGGATCGATTGCGCGTGGACGGCATAGCAACCTCCGCTCGACGGGTGGATCTCTCGGCCCGGGCTGAAGGTCTCGAGGTCGAATACGGCCGTGTCGTTGCACGGCAGGCCGACCTCGTCACCGATCAGACGCAGACCGTCGAGCGGGAACTCCAAGCCGCGATTCGCGAGACCGAGGCACGAGCCACGCATGGCGCTCTCGAGGAGGATCGGCGACATGCCTCCGCCGAAGTGAAAACGGTCGAGGAGGAAGCTCGTCGTTGCGAGGAGGAACGCCGTGACCGGCGCGAGACCTTGCGTCATCTTCAAGGTCGGGTGGACGCGCTTCGTGATCGCGAAACCGCGCTTGAAGGTTACGGCGAGGGGGTCACCTCGGCACTTGTCGCCGAACAACCGCCGATCGGGCTCATCGTTGATGGACTTGACATCCCGGCCGAGCTTGAGCGGGCGGTTGCGGCCGCGTTGGGCGACGCGCTGCGGGGTGCGATTGTGTCGTCGCGGGAGCATGCCGTCTCTTTGGTGGATTGGGTGCGGACGCGCGGCCAGGGGCGGGTGGCCTGCATTCCCCTTGAAGAAGGTTCAACCGTCCTTCAGGGTGAAGCACCGGCGCCAGGGCCCCGACTGGCCGCGTTCGTGCGGGATCGCCCCGGCTTCGATGGGCTGGCAGAACGGTTGCTCCGACGGGTCTTGCTCGCCAATACGCTTGACGAGGCTGTCCGCCTGAGGGCACTCGCGGGTGCTGCCTGGATTTGGGTCACCCCGGAGGGGGATCTGGTCGACCAGGATGGACTCGTGACCGGTGGGCATGAGCCCGTCAATACCGGCCTCCTCGAGCGTCGCCGTGAAATTTCGGAAATTGATTCCGCGATCGATGCCGAGGCGCAGGCCGTGGCCCTTTGCAGTGAACGGCTTGAACAGCTTCGCGGCGCTTGTGCCGACGCTGGAGAAAGGCTGGGCGGGCTGGATCGTCGCGCGCACGAGGCCACGCTTGGGCTGGTTGCGGCTGAACATGAGCGCGACGCCGCCGTACGGGACCGCTCGCTTGCGGAGCGCCGCCTCGAGGAAGGGCGTCGCGAGGTTGAAGAGCGGGCGCAGCGGCTTGGCACGGCACGGACGAACCTCGACGTCGCGCAACGTGATGCAGCAGAGGCAACGGTGCGGCTGACAACCCAGGAGGCCGTTTTTCGGCAAAGGCAGGCGGCTCTCGACGGCATCCGGGAGAGGGCACGGAGCGCGCGCGAGAGCCGCGAACAGCAAAGAGAAGCGGCTGCGTCGGCACGCGATTTGGTGACGGGGCAGACTTCGGTGCTGGCTCGTCTTGGACACGAACAAGGGGAGGCCGGTCGCCGGGCGCATGGCGTCGCCTTCGAACGGGACGAACTGCGTCGCGCCATGACCCAGGTTGGCGAGGAAATGCAGGAGGTGCGGGGGCATGAAGCGGAGGCTCGCGCCGAGCTGACCCGCTTTGAGGACGAAGTTGCCCGCTTGAGGCGTGAGGCCGCCGAGGCCACAGATGCGGTCGCCAGGATCGAGCGCGAATGCACCGCGTTTGCTGTCGAGTTGACGAGCGCCGAGGATACGCGGCGCTCGCTTGAGGTGGCGCGGGCGGCCAACGAGGCGCAGCGCGCGGCTTTGACGGATTCCGTCGAAGAGCGTTTCGGTACCGATGTGGCGACGTTTGAGCGGATCGAGGACTGGCTTGCCGACGGGGCAACCGAGCGGATCCGCTCGCTCCGGGAACGGATCGGCCGACTCGGGGATGTGAACGTCACGGCGATCGCCGATGTGCGCGAGTTGGAGGAAAGACAATCGTTTCTTGATAGTCAAAAATCCGATCTTGAAACCTCGATCGAGGACCTCAGAAGGACGATCGCCGACCTCAGCAAGGCCACCAAAGTCCGTTTTCGCGAAACCTTCGACAAGGCGAATGAGCGTTTCCAGGAGACCTTCCGCGAACTCTTCCGGGGTGGGCATGCTGAATTGAAGCTGACGAACCCGGCCAACATTCTGGAGAGCGGTATCGAGATCGAGGTTCAGCCTCCCGGCAAGCAGGTCCGAAGCCTGGCCATGCTCTCGGGTGGCGAGAAGGCGCTGACCGCAGTGAGTTTGATCATGGCGCTCTTCTCGCTTCGTCCGACGCCGTTTTGTCTCCTTGACGAGGTCGATGCACCTCTCGATGACGCCAACGTGGGGCGCTTCAACGCGATGCTGCAGAAGATGTGTGTCTCGACGCAGTTCATCGTCATCACCCATAAGCAGCGGACGATGGAGAGTGCGCACGCGCTTTACGGGGTCACGATGCCCGAGGCCGGCGTTTCGCAGGTGGTGTCGGTGGATCTGCAGCAAGGTGAAGAGTTCGCACAGGCGGCCTCTGCCTGAGCCCAGGAAGTCACGCCGCCGTACAGCGCGGAAGTCTTGCGTTGGGGAAAGGCTCGTTGCGCCCC
>VFKT01000132.1 GCA_009885395.1 Deltaproteobacteria bacterium
ACTCTGGCGCTGAGTAAGAAGAGCGTCGAATTCTTCAAGTTCGAAGCTTCGAAGCATCAAACTCAGTACCAACGCATGATCCGTCGTTTGCTTGACGCCTATGTCGACGCGCAGGACGAGCGCGCCGCAACGAATAAGGTTAGATCGCGCAAGCGAAGCGCAGCCGCGATCTGAACCGGTTGTTGGACGAGCCCGGTTCAGGCGCTTGCGTCTGACTGGAAATATATCTGCCGACACCTGCGGCGGCAACAGACCTTTAGTCACTAACAAGTTATGTCTTCGCATTTTGTGAGAAGAGTTCATCGAACGCCTGCAAGGGCGGGGATGATGGTGAAGCGGGTGAGCGAACAAGCTGCGGCGATGGCGGCGCGGCCCAGGCGCGAGATGTAGTAGCGGTAGGTATGGGCCACCTTCTTGATCAGCTCCATCCGGGACGCGCGTGGGCCTCGAAGCTCAAGGAGACACGCACTCTTGCGAAGGCTGAACGTCGAGTGAAGGAGTTCCTCGCGGACCATCGCCCCGGGGCCGCCCGACCAGTCAGAACCAGTTTTCCTGAGAATGGTCATCTCTTGAGCTGATCCGCCTTGTGGAGAAAACCGGACAGCGATCACGACCACCCGCCGTGGACGGGTGGCTGCCCGATTTGTGGCGGGCCCCAATCAATCGGAGAGCGCGCGCAGCCGCGTGCTTTCACTTCGATCCCGGCGAGTCCGTCGCTAAGGCCTTCGCTCAGTTGCACGCGTCCGACGCCGTCGGGCACGCCGTTTCGGCGGGTGAAGGAAAACCCGCGTCCCGTCTCGCGCCAGCAACCCGGGCACTCGAAGCCGCTCGCACGCAAGCCCGAGATGCGGAGGCAGGGCGCTACAGCCCTGCTACGCTTCCACGCCGTGGATGTCCGTGAATTTCTCGGCCTGCAGTCGACGCATAATCCGCACCGCTGGGTGCTGCCGGTCGTGCCTTCGATTTCCACCCGGGGCAATTTCCTCTTCGGGGGCTGCGGGCTGGCGGCGGCCGTGGCCGCGATGGAGGCGACCACCGGGCGCCAACTCATCTGGGCGACGGCGCAGTACCTCTCGTATGCGAATCCGCCCTCTTTTCTTGATATTGACGTGCTGCTGCCGGTCAGCGGCCGTCATACGACCCAGGCCCGCGCCATCGGCCACGTCGATGCTCGCGAAATCCTGACGGTGAATGCCGCCCTTGGCGATCGCGAGTTCCCGTTCGAGGGCCAATGGCCGACGATGCCGACGGTGCCGCCGCCGCTCGATTGTCCGCTGGCGCCAACGTGGCCGGGGGCCAGCGACCGGATCGATACCCGTTTCGAGATTCGCGTCGCCCGTGGCAATCCGATGCGCGACGGACGTCCAAGCACCGACGGCCGCTCCGTCCTGTGGATCCGTCTGCCCGAAGGGCTCGACGTCTGTTCGGGTGCGCTCGCGATTTGTGCCGACTGGATGCCCTCGGGCATCGGTCAGGCGCTCGGCCGCTGGGCGGGTGGCAACAGCCTCGACAACACCATCCGGGTGGTGCGTCCGGTGCCAACCGAATGGGTGCTTTGCGATGTGCGGATTCATGCCGTTCAGCGGGGTTTCGCACACGGCTTGATCCACCTCTGGAGTCAGGACGGCGTTCTGATGGCGACCGGCAGCCAGTCGGCGATCGTGCGTGTTTTTGATCCCGAAACGCTGAAGCTCGTCAAGCGCGGCTGAATCTCACGCGACCCACAGCCCTGTTTTCGGCTGCGCCAGCAGGATCGCATCAGCTCATGCGACCAGGTCGGCTGCCGCGTGATCGGAGGGGTCGGGCTCACGCGACGCCAAGCTTCGCATTTCCCTTTGCCGGGCTGGTTTGCAAGAAACAACGCTAGCCTCTTGAACCGCGCCGGCGGAGAATGTCCATCCTATGACCCCCGATTCACCTCTCAGTGTGCGACCCTCGCGCCATTTCCTCGACTGGCTTGGCGAGGCCGATCTCAGCCTCGCTTTCACCACCTACGAGGCCCATCGGCTTTTTTTGGTCGGACGGAAAGCCGACGGCCGGCACTCCACTTTCGAGCGGCTCTTCGACCGACCGATGGGTCTTTTCGCCACCGCCGAGACGCTGCATCTGGCGACCCGTTTCCAGGTCTGGCGGTTCGAGAACGCTTTGCCGGCCGGCCAGGAACATGGCGGTTTCGATCGGCTCTATGTGCCGCGGGTCGCGCACACCACCGGCGATCTCGATCTGCACGATCTCGTGGTCGACCGCGACGGACGCGTGGTCTTTGTCAGCACGGCCTATAGTTGTTTGGCCACCCTCAGTGAGCGCTTCAGCTTTCGTCCCATCTGGCAGCCGCGCTTCATTTCCAGGCTCGCTCCCGAGGATCGCTGCCATTTGAACGGGCTGGCGCTGCGCGATGGCTTGCCGGGCTGGGTGACGACGGTCAGCCGTTCGGATGTGACCGGGGGCTGGCGGGCACGGCGCGAGGCCGGGGGCTGCGTGATCGATGTGCCGAGCGGCGAAATCGTTTGTGATTCGCTCTCGATGCCGCATTCGCCACGCTTCTACCGCGGCCGACTCTGGGTGCTGAACGCGGGAACGGGCGAGCTCGGTTGGATTGACGGCAGCCGCTTCGAACCGGTGGCTTTCTGTCCGGGGTTTCTGCGCGGGCTCGCTTTCGCCGGGGATTACGCGATCGTCGGCCTCTCGAAGGCGCGCAAAGAGCAGGCTTTCGCCGGGCTGGGTCTGGACGATACGCTTCGTCAGAAGGACGCCGAGGCACGCTGTGGGCTCTGGGTGATCGACCTTCGCAGCGGCGTGGTTGTGCACTCGCTCGAGATCGAGGGCGTGGTTACCGAACTCTATGACGTACAGGTGCTGCCCGGCGTACGTCGCCCGACCGCGCTCGGCTTCCGGACGGATGAAATCGCCCGCTCGATCACCATCGAGACCGATCAGGGGCCGCTGTTTCAGCCCCTGACCACGACGCCGGCCTGAGGGGCGACGGCGTCGGATCGACGGACCCGGCCGGAGTTCAGCAGCGGTACGGAACCTCCGGCACGCCCTGGATGGACGCGCCGGAGGTCGGACACCTGATTGCTCGTTGCGACCGGTCTACTGGGCCTGGAACTCGGTCGGGCTCTGTTTCTTGATCACGGTGACGGTCGCTTCCTGGCAGCCGGCGTCGGAATTCGTGAACTGCAGCTTCGCCGAGGCTGAGGTCTGGAGAGCCGAGGCGACGCCGGTGGGCAGCCGGTTCTCGGCATTGTTGACGGCCTTCAGTTGAACCGCAGCTTTGCCGGCGGCCCCGCCTGCCAATTTGAGCTGGGAAACGCCGTCTTCGCTGCCCGCCTTGTCGCCATACATCAGGCCGCTGCCGGCGACCTTCCAGCACGGCTTGTCGTCGCAAATCGCGGCAGCGGTGCCGTTGATGTCGACCGAAGCGACCAGCGCGTCGGCGTCATCGTAAATGCAGAGCGCGTAATCCAGAACGGCTGGCCCGACGACCACGGCCGGGCCCTTCTGCATCTTGGCCTGGATACTCTCCTTGCCGGCCTTCTTCTCGCTGATCTTGAGTTGCGCCTTTTCGAAGCCGGTAGCGCAACCCACCACAGCGATGCTGGGGCAGGCGCCGAGCAGACGTGTCGGCGAGATCCGCTCGAAGTAGAACAAATCGCCCAGGGCTTCGCCGATCAACGCATCGAGGTCGCCGTCGCCGTCGAGGTCGCCGAAGCAGGGGGCCGTGTAGGCACCGACGTCCTCCATGCCGAAGCGGTTGGTGAGCTGAGCTGCGAAAGCCGGCTCGGTGGCCGAACCAATGTTCTCGAAAAAAATCGCATTTCCGTCGAGGTCGCCCGAGAAGGCATCGAGGTCGCCGTCGCCATCGACGTCGTCGAAGGTGGGCGCGCTGCTGCCGGAATTGACCCGCTGCAGGCCGAAGGGGTTGGTCTGCGGCGCGGCAAACACAGGGATTGACGAGGTGCCGATATTGCGGAAGAAGATCACGTCGCCGCCGATTTCGCCGACCAGCAGGTCAAGGTCGTCGTCACCGTCGATATCGCCGAAGGCAGGCAGGGCATACGCGTCGGGGCCGAGACTGATCAAGCCGAAGGGATTGATTTCGGGGGCATTGAAGGACGGCGAGTTGGCGGTCCCGCTATTGCGTTGGAAAACCAGATCGCCGGCGCGGATGCCGGTGATCATATCGAAATCACCGTCGCCGTCGAGGTCACCCGCTGCCGGGCCATGGAAATCACCGACCTCCAGCAGCCCAAAAGCACCCGTTTGCGCTGCGCCGAAGGCCGGGGCGGCTGCAGAGCCGATATTCTCAATGAAGATGGTCGCACCATAATCGGTGCCGCCACCGATGTCGGCGCTGTCACCGACGCCGATCAGCAGGTCAAGGTCGTTATCACCGTCGAGATCGACCAGAGAGGGCGATGAATAGCCGCCGTTGTTGGTCATGCCGAAGGGATTGGTGGTCGGGGCGTTGAACTCGGGTGCCGCGGCGAATGAGGTGCCGGCAAGCGGCGCCCCGAGCAGCAGAGCGGCTACCGCCAGCCAGGCGCGACTGCGCTGCAGGGCTCGCGCGGTGCGGCGGTAAGCGCCGCGAGTCGCGCGCAGCCGGCTCATTTCACGGCGGGCCGCGCGCAGCAGCGTCGTTCCGAGGGTTCGGCGCTGGCGAGTGGAAAGGCCGGCGATCTCCTTTTGCGAGAGCGCAGCGATTTGTTCAGGTCTCATTCAAAGCTCCTTGCGTTGGCGGTTGGAGACCCCGGGATGAGGTCAAGGCTACTACCCGGCTATCACGATTGGCGGAGGGCGCGAAAGAGCCATCGTCCCAATAGATGGGACAGATTGAAAGTTTCTTCTGCGCCTCCGGGGTGCTTTTCGGCCCGAATCCGAAAGCATGCCGGCAAAGCTCGACTTTCAGGGCAGGTCATTGCCAAATGACCATGATCGTGAGAAAGTGACCCATGCCGCGAACCGTCGCAATCTCGGAGCTGAAGGCGCGGTGCCTGCGTCTGGTCGACGATGTCGCTCGACAACGACAGGAAATCATCGTCACCCGGCGGGGGAAGCCCATCGCGAAGCTCGTTCCCTTCGGAGATTCGGTCGAGGACGACGCTCTTGCACAGCTCCGCGGGACGCTCGTGGGTGGTGACGAGGTCTCCGACTTCGAGACCGGGCTGGAGTGGGAGGCCCTGCGGCGTTGAGCGCACTTCTCCTCGACACCCATGCCTGGGTCTGGTGGATCACACGTCCGGCCCGGCTCAGTCGGGGCCAGCGTACGGCTATCGAACGTACGTTGAAGAGCCGAAGCGAGCCGCTTCTGGTTTCGATCATCTCCTGCTGGGAGGTGGCCCTCCTCTGCCAAAGTGGACGGCTTCGTTTCTCGATTCCGCCAGAATTATGGCTTGAGCGTGCGACCGCCGTCACCGGGGTCGAGGTCTTGCCGCTCACCTTGCCCATTGTCGGTACGGCCGCACGATTGACGTCTCTCCGGGATCCGGCGGATATGCTCATCGTCGCAACTGCGCAGCACCACGGCGCGCGGTTGGCGACCAGCGATACCCGGATCGAGGCGAGCGGGCTGGTTGCGACCATCGACTAGCCTCCACACTAAGAGCGGCAGAGGCCGCCGGAGACTGGCACAATCTGCACGAATCGGTACCTCGACCCGCTCATCGGCCGCATGAACCCAGACGGAAAAGGAAATGCAGATGGAATCGTTTTCGATGGTGATCGACGGGCGCCTGGTGCAAACGCCCGAGCAGGATGAGGTGATCAACCCGGCCACTGGTGCCGCCTTTGCCACCTGCGCCCGGGCGAGCCGGGCGAACATCGATGCGGCGGTTGCGGCCGCCGGCCGTGCGCTGCCGGCATGGCGCGCCGACGAGGGCATGCGTCGCCAGAAACTGATCGAATGCGCCACGGCCATCCAGGGCCACGCCGCAGAGATTGCCCAGGTTCTGACTCGCGAGCAGGGCAAACCGCTGGCCAAGGCGATGGAGGAGATTTTCGCCGCCGCCTTCTGGCTCACCTTTTTCGCCGGCCTCGAGATCAAATCAGAAGTCATTCAGGACGATGCGAGCAAGCGGATCCGGATCATTCACAAACCACTTGGTGTTGTGGCCGCCATCACGCCATGGAATTTCCCCGTGGTCCTGCTCGCGTTCAAGCTCGGCCCGGCTTTGCTGGCGGGCAATACCGTGGTCGTGAAGCCGTCAGAGTACACGCCGCTGAGCTCTCTGCTGCTGGCGAAGATCATCAAGGATATTCTCCCCGCCGGGGTCGTCAATTTCCTCGCCGGGCCGGGGTCGGTTGGTGCGGAACTGGCGAGTCATCCCGATGTTCGTAAAGTCTCTTTCACCGGCAGTGTCGCAACCGGCAAGAAGATCGCCCAAAATGCCGCTGCCGATCTCAAGCGCGTCACGCTGGAACTTGGCGGCAACGACCCGGCGATCGTCCTTCCCGATGTCGACCCGGCCAAGATCATCGACAGCCTCTTCTGGGGTGCTTTCGCCAACTCGGGCCAGATCTGCACGGCGATCAAGCGGCTCTATATCCACGAGGATGTCTACGCCCCGATCGTCGACGGCCTGATCGAGCGCGCCCGCTCTATCAAGGTCGGTAATGGGCTTGACGCCGAGAGCCAGCTTGGGCCGATCAACAACCGCATGCAGTTCGAGCGTGTGTTGGGACTGGTCGAGGATGCGCGCAAAAACGGCGGACGTATCCTGGTGGGTGGCGAGCCGCTGCCGGGCGACGGCTATTTCCTGCCGCCGACCATTGTCGCCGATATCGCCGCCGGCGTGCGCCTGGTGGACGAGGAGCAATTCGGCACGGCGCTGCCGGTGATCCGCTACCGCGATCTTGACGCTGTATTTGCCGAAGCCAACCAGGGTCATTTTGGGCTTGGCGGTTCGATCTGGACCTCGGACATCGAGCGCGGTGAAGAACTCATCCAGCGGCTCGAATCTGGTACCGGCTGGGTCAATCATCATATGGATATCCTGCCCAACGTGCCTTTTGGCGGCTGCAAATGGAGCGGCCTGGGCTATGAGGGCGGTCGCTGGGGCTATGAGGAGTTCACCGAGCTTCAGGTAGTCAACTCAAAGAAATAGACCCTGCTGGAATGATGAAGGTTCGGCAGGCGGCGAGGGGGATTTCGTGACGATGAAACTTAAGGATTGGCGGGGCGTCAGGGCATTGGTGACCGGCGCCTCGAGCGGCATCGGTCGTGCCTTCTGCGAGCGCATCGGCAGCGAAGGGGCACGCGTTGCCCTGGTCGCGCGTCGCGCGGACGAGTTGACGCAGCTCGCCGAACAGATCCGGGCTGCCGGGGGCGAAGCTTTCGTCCTGCCGTGTGATGTGGGCGAACGCGACGCCTGTTTCGCCACCGCGCGGCGCGCCGAGGAGAGTCTCGGCGGCATCGACGTGTTGGTGAACAACGCCGGTTACGGCCACCATCGCCGCTTTCTCGATTGGGATGTCGAGGATATCGAGCGGATGATGCGCGTCAATTACCTTGGTTCGATGTGGATGACCAAGGCGCTCCTGCCAGGCATGGTCGAGCGCGGCCGGGGCTGGCTGGTTTTTGTGGCTTCGGTTGCGGGCAAGATCGCACCACCGGAGGAGTCGGCGTACGCGGCCTCGAAGTTCGCCATGGTCGGACTCGCCGAGTCGATCTCGGTCGAAGTGGAAGATGCCGGCGTGCATGTGATGGTCGCCTGTCCGGCGGTGATCCGCACGCCCTTTTTCGACGCCGAAGCCCTGGCCCGGATGCCACCGGTGTCGCGCAAGGCGATGGCCGAGCCTGCGGAGATGGTGGCTGCCATGCTTGACGGACTCGCCCGCGGCAAGCGTGAAATCACCTTCCCGCGTCTGCCCGAGATGGGCTATAAGATGAAAGCCGTGGCGCCCGAATGGTTCCGCCGGATGCTGCGCCGCACTACGATCGATGCTTTGCCGTCGATCGCCCCGACTCGGCGCGACAGGTGAGATTCAGCTCAGCCCGCCCAGGAGACGACGATCTTCCCCGTCGAAGCGCGGCTCTCGAGCCATTCATGCGCCTGCCCAAGTTCGGTGGCGGCAAAGCGCCCACCTACAATTGGCCGGATCTCGCCGCCTACCACCAGCTTTGCGATTTCGCGCAGACAGCGAGCCAGAACATCGGGCCGCTCATCGGCGATCCGCAACATGTTCACGCCCAGCAGCGATCGCGAACTCGTCAATAGCCCAATCGGATGAATGAAGCCGAACGCGGCCGCAAACCGCAGGTCGTGGAGCATCTGCGGCGAGCCCACGCCCCGCTCGGCTCCGCCGAAGCAGACGATGCGACCGCCGGCACCGAGAAGCGCCAATCCCTTGCGGACAGCGGAGCCACCAAGGGAATCGAAGATGACGTCGAGGCCGGCGCCACCCCGCAACTCGCGCACGACTTCGGCGAAATCGCGGCGTCGGTAGGCGATTGCGTGGTCGACGCCAAGTGAACGGAGCAGTTCGAGCTTCTCGTCCGAGCCGGCGGTGCCGTAGACCACCGCGCCGCGTCGCTTGCAAAGTTGGACAAGCAGCGAACCGACACCTCCCGCCGCCGCCTGCACCAGCACATGGTCGCCCGGGTGGAGGCGCACCAGTTCCTCGGCGCAAAAATAGGCGGTGCAGCCCTGGGTGGGCAACGCCACCGCCACGCCGACATCCATCTCGTCAGGAATCTCGATTGCGGCGCGGGCATCGGTGACGACTTGAGTGGCATAGCCGCCAAAACGGGTAAGCGCGGCGACGCGCCTCCCGAGGGTTGAATCCACAACGCCCTCTCCCAGAGCGTCGATTCGGCCGACCACCTCGTAGCCAATCACGGCGGGCAAGGGCGGGGCCTCGAGGTAGGTGCCCTGGCGCGCCGAGACATCGGCGTAGTTCAGGCCAAAGGCTTCGACGGCGATGCGGATTTGTCCGGGAGCTGGTTTTGGGGTGGCGAGTTCCCGCAGCTCAAAGGCAGCCTTGGCGGCACCGTGGCGGGTCAACATCCAGGCTTTCATCGTGAGACCTTCTCCGTAGCCGCCTCGGCGGCGCGCTCCCCGTCCTTGGGGTGGATGCGCGTGGCAGCGATGATCCGGTTGAAACTCCTGCACGCGGCGGTCCTCTGAAGGATTTTTTGCATCACTGAACCGTATAGAAGCCGCGTCGCGGCCAGGGAAGCGCGCGTCGGGATTGCGGCGGTTCTGGCGTCCCGGCTCCGAGGGACGGCTGACCTCTGCAGGAAGGCTTGGGCGCAAGCCCGGGGTGCGAGCGGCTGGACCAGGCCGCGCCGGCTGCCAGCACGGAGAG
>VFKT01000332.1 GCA_009885395.1 Deltaproteobacteria bacterium
ATGATGGTCTTGCCAGCACCGGGATCATCCGCGAGCAGAAACCGAAGTGGCTGGCGCGGCAGCATGCTTTCGTAGACGGCCGTAATCTGGTGTGGCAGGGGTTCGACGAGCGATGTGTGCACGGCGAGCACAGGATCGAACAGGTGCGCCAGATGGATGCGCTGCGCTTCGGAGACGAGGCGGAAGAGCGCCCCATCGCCATCGAAGCTCCAGGGCCGTCCTTCCTCGACAATTTCCAGATCGGCTTCGCGATCACGATATAGAAGCTCGTTGCCAACCCTGCCGGTCGCGTCCTTGTAGGTGAGTTCGATGACCCCCGACCCGTGCCATTGCACGTTGACGACGGTGACGATGGCGTTTGGCAGTACGCCGCGTACAGCGGAATTCGGCTTGAGGTCTTCGAGCGCGGCCATCTAACCCTCCGCCTCAAGCGTTCTGAACGCGCTTGGCAGCGCTTGCGGGTTCAGCAATACGATTTGCTGGTCCTGGGGGCTCCTGGCGGCCAGATTGGTATCGAGCCCGAGCCGCTTCAGGGCGTAGTAGAGAAGTGCCCGCCGGACCGGAATTTGGACCTTGCCTCCGTGCATGCCGTAGTCGAGAGCGATGATCTTTTTCTGAGTGTCGGACAGTTCCGGGTGCGGTCCGATTTCCAAGGTCACCCGCTCTTTCCAGTCGGCATCCGCCCCAGGCTCCGCTTCGCTCGGCTTGGTGCCACGGGTCTTGATGATCCGTGAGAGCAGGAAATCCTTGAAGCTTTGGTCGGTCAAACAGAAGGCTCGCGTGTGCCAGCGAAATCCATCAAACCCGATGGCGTGTGGCGCGATCCATCGCCAGCGAGGCTCCGGCCTGGAGAGCGACTGGTACTTGACCTCGATAGCCTCGGATCGCCGGATCGCTGCCGTCACCGAGCGCAGCGTCTTGGCATTCATGCCCCGCACCGGCGTGGGCGCAGCGTCGTAAGACGGAAATTCGCCGATCCAGGCGTCCGACCGATCAAGGATGCCGTCGGCAACGGAGCGAAGTTGGGAGAGATAGCGGCTGGCGTCAGGTTTCAGGAACAGCGGCTCGAACTCAGAAGCCCTGGCGTAGGTGGGGATAGGAAATATGAACGGCATGGCGGGCGGCACACCCGGAGAGGGTACCCCCGCTTGGGCCGGCGCGGCAAGTGAGCCGCTCGCGAAAAATGCGGCGATTGGAGGGAAAAAGCGAGGTGGGCGCGCAGCTCCATCGGCCGGCCCCGTCTACGCGTGCTGCTCGAAAGCGTGAAGGCGATGGGCCAGCCGCATACTGAGCACTGCCGCCCACGGGGCCACCAGGTGCACCGTCCCGACGTGCTCGACCTCGAAGCCCGCACGCCAGCCCAGTGCGGCGACCGACGCGGGCGTCCACGCGCTCACATGCTGCTCGTCGGCCATCGTGGGCGCGAGCCCGAGCCGGTCCATCGTCCACTCCACCAAGGGCCACAGGCTCCGCCCGTTCGGGGTGCTCAGCACCACGCGTCCTCCGACCGGCAGAAGCCCATGAAAGCCCTCGAGCGCCTCGAGGGCCTGGCGTGGCGGGAGATGCTCGAGCACCCCGAGGAACGCGATCTTGTTGATGCCCTCCCCTTCGAGAGCGAGTTCGTCCGCGAGCCCGAGGCGGAACTCGACGCGGTCACCCGCGTGGGTGAGTTGAGGCGAACGCGATGGCGTCGGCGTTCGCATCCACCCCGATCACCCGCACGCCGGGTATGGCCCCGAGCCGTGCGGAAAGCACTCCCGAGCCGCACCCCACGTCGAGCACGACATCGCCGGCCACCGGGTGCAGCGCGGCCTCGGCCGCCGCGAGCTTTCCGTGGTGCCAGAACCGCTGCACAGCGGGGCCGTCGTGGAGCGCGCGATACTGGTAGTCGCCGGGGATCGGGACCGAGTCGCCGATACGACGCGCGCTCATGGTGCGGATCCCGCCGCGGTACCCTGTGCCGGGAAGCGATTCGCGGACCTCGATCTCGAATTCGGTTCCGCAAGAAGGTGCGGCGGCAGCGGGAGGTCGGCCTCGGGATGCCGTGCGCGCATCAGCAGCCATCGCGACAGGGTCGGATCGGCGAAGCGCTCCCGCGCCGCGAGCGGCGTGAAGGTGAGTTCCCCGAACCAGATCGCATCCCGCGTCGCATAGAGGTCCACCCGGACGAACTCGAACGGCTTCGACAGGCGGGCGGCCACCGCGAGCAGTTCGTGGATCCGCGCGGGCATCTCGAGCGTCGGTGGAGCCAGGGGCGTCCCGACGCGCGGTGCGTGGATCAGCGCGAGGCTCGGTACGTCGAAATAGTGCTCCTGCATCGTTCGCCCGTCGTGGACGTCGGCCAGGCCGAGCCACGGGACTCCCCGGGTACAGGCGAACCTCCAGTCCGTCGGACGGTTGCCGTCGTCGTCGACGAGGGACTCCTCGACGAGGATGCGACGGGGAAGCCCGCGATACAGCGCTTCGCCGGCCAGCAGGTAGTGGTCCTCGACCGAGACCGCGTGGAGACTCGCGACGTCGTCGCCCCCCAGGCGGTCGAGGAAGACGCAGCCTCCCGAGGCGTGCGTCGGCTTGGCGACCAACCGACGTCCGAGGTGCGGAGCGAGGAATCGCTCCACGTCCGAGCGTTGGGTGCGTCGGCTCACCTCGAGGACGTCGACGACGCGGGCCAAGCCGAGCTCGGGGCAGATCCGCGCGACCGCGCGCTTCGCCTCGAGCTTGTCGACGAACTCGCGCTGCGAGCGCGTGACCGGCGCGAGCATACGGCCGTAGAGAAAGTCGCGGTAGAGAGCGCGCGGGTCGTCGGTCCTTCGCGGCAGCTGGCCGTGGAAGGCGACGAACGACGGCAGCGCGATCCAGCGGTTCGCGAGCGGACCGTCGGGGACGAGGTGTGAGGTCGCGCGCAGGACGGCGTGAACGGTGCGCCGGAACACCGGGGACTTCGGCGCTCGGGCGTCGCGCGCGACGCCCGGCTGCGTCGCCACCGTCTCAGCGGTCCCCGCGAATCCACCGCCGATCGACTCCGGGTCGTGACGAGGCACGCCGGGGCGATACCGGAGTTCCACGCCGTGGCGCCGAGCCCCCGTGCTGCGAAACGTGAACGTCCGCCCGGCGAGCGTTGCGTAGCCGACCAGGCCCACTCGGCGGCCAGCCATATCCTTCGAGCGGAAGGCCTTCGGCGATCCCTCGCGGGGGCCCGCGTCTCCAGATTTGCGGCCGAAGAGGCGATGGGCCCCGCGATTGCCGGATCCCTCGTCGGCGCCACCGACGGCACCCCGCGCCGCGTAGTTGTGAGTCTCGACGAGACCGAGAGCATACTCGAATCCCCGCTCGCGGCTCGCCGGCTCGCTGAGTGGCTTCAGGTATTCCTGCAACTCGAGACCACGATGGTCGAGGTGGGTGAAGGCCGAGTGGCCGTAGCGATACGGTTTGGCGAAATGGACCCAGACGTCCTCGCGCAACGGAGCCGGTCGGAAGGCGTGCCAGATGTAGGCGACCATGCGATCGCCATCGAAGGCTGCGAGACACAGGTCCCCGCGCTGCAGCGAGGCGGAGGCGCTCGCCGCGTTCATCGACAGCGAAGGATCGTCGCACGCCCGCCGCACGTCCTCGTCGCTCGCGATACGCAGGGTGCAGCCCTCGTGGAAATCCCTGGCTTCCCAATGTCCGATCGGCCGAAGGAAGACGAAGCACACGGTCAAGTTGGGGCCGAGCCGCCTCATCATGACCATGTGGAGCGCGCGGAGCAGCTCCCACCGCGCGACGTTGTCGCGGAAGAGGGCGATTCGCCCGGCAAGGTCTGCAGCCTTCTCGGTACTCATGCGGTGCGACTCGGGG
>VFKT01000293.1 GCA_009885395.1 Deltaproteobacteria bacterium
GGCTCGAGTATGCGCTCGACGAAGGCACCGCCCTCGTCGTAGCGCGCGATGACGCCGTTGAGAACACTGGATACCAGGTAGCCACCGTCACCATCAGAAATGACGGCATTGGGCGTGATGATATTCGCATCGGCAGGTATGAAGAGCGAATGCGGGGCCGAATCGGCCAGAGGTGCGCCGGTGAGATCGCGGCGTCCGCAGCCACCCGCCGCATTGGGGCCCGTGGGGAAGGGGCCTTCAAAGGCCCAGATTCCCGGCGTTACACGGGCACTCGCCACCAGGACGCGGTCGGTCTTGTCAACCCATATTCCGCCGGCGGTGCCGATGCTGACGTCGAGTTTGCAGTAGGGAACCTGGTCCCGGTCGAAGGGGGGAAACCAGATGATGAGCTGGCCATTGGCGGGACCGCTCGCCTGATCACCGACGTCGCTCGTGACCAGCCGGCCGTCCGCGAGAAAGCCACAACCATAATTCTCGGCGTTGTCGAGCGCGCCCTGGTAGGTGGGGGTGAGCTTGCCGAGGCGGCGAGCCGAGAGTTCGCCGATGGCGTCGCCTTCAAGTTGAAAGAAGCCCCAACCCTGCGGCGGGTTTGGCTGGCCGGTGTCCTCGCCGGCGATGAAGCGCCGTGAGCCGTCGGGATCGAAGCAGATTTGGGCATTGATGTCCCAGCCGGCCGGATCGCTGCTTCGGTTGCCGATCACCCGCTGGCTCTGGCTGGTGGCCGGCTCGTAGGCGTCGAGGTGGTTGCCTTGACCGTTGAAGACCAGCACTCGGGGATTGCCCGTGCTGTCGCCACAGGCCGCCAGAATGATGGTCAGGATCGCAAGGAGCCAAGGAGATTTACCCATGCCTCAGACATTCACGCTTGCGGGCGCGGTGTCAACCGCTGCCCTGTCTGCCGCTATGCGTTATGACAGGCGGTGCGAGCTGAACCCGACGGCAGGTTCTCGCGCGCCGGTTGCTGCCTGGCGCGAGGCGTCTTGCCGCCGTGCCCGATCAGTGGGGGTTCTCGGAGCGTTTTCCCACCTTGTCGAGAGCTTCGGACCGCCGGTTGGCCGCGATCTGGGTCTGGAGCCGACTGAAAAGCTCGTCGCGGTTCACCGGCTTGGTCAGGAACTCGCTGACGCCGAGCTTCATGCCTGCGGCACGGGTGTAGAGGTCGTCGCGTGCCGTCACCAAAATAATCGGAATGGCGGCCGTTGCGGGATCCTTGCGCAAGGCCTCGCAGACCGCGAACCCGTCCATCTCGGGCATCATCACATCGAGCAGGATGACATCCACCGAAGCCTTTTCGAGTAATTTGAGTGCGGCGCGACCGCCTTCGGCAGCGATCACGTGGTAATTTCTCCGCTTGAGGAGATGCGTCAAGAGTCGACGCGAATCGTCGTCGTCATCGACGACCAGAATGCGTCCCGCCGGGGCCTCGTTGCTGGCTGCACTCATGCCGTTTCACCCTGCATTTCCCCGTCGTCATCGCCGTCGAGGTCTCCTGCTGTGGGGGGACCCTCGCGTACCCGGCGCAGTTTGGCGACCAGGGTGGTACGCTTCAAGCCGAGCAGGCGAGCGGCCTGCTGCTTGTTGCCCCCCGTTCGGCGCAAGGCTTCGTCGATCAGGCCCATTTCGAAGTCTTCGACGGCTTGCTGCAGATCGAAGCCGTCGTCGGTCAGGATCGGTTTCGGGTGTTTCTTCTCGGAAATGAACGAGCGGACATAGGGCGGCAGATCGGCCAGACGAATCCGGTTCTCGTCGGCGAGGATCACCATTCGTTCGATCAGGTTCTCCAACTCGCGCACGTTGCCGGGCCAGTCGTATTCCCAGAGGTAGACCATCGCGTCCTCCGCGATGGTCACCGGCGTTTCGGAGTGGCGGCGATTGTGCTCGGCGAGGAAGTGCTGCACCAGAAGCGGCACGTCTGAGCGGCGCTCGCGCAGCGCGGGCATATGGACCGGGATGACGGCGAGGCGATAGTAGAGGTCTTCCCGGAAAAGGTTCTTTTCGACCAGTTGCTTGAGATCTTTATTGGTCGCCGCGACGACGCGGAAATCGACGCGGACGGTGCGGTCGGCACCAACCGGGCGGATCTCGTGTTCCTGGAGCACGCGCAAGAGCTTTGCCTGCAGGTCGAGGCGCATTTCAGCGATTTCATCGAGGAAAATGGTGCCGCTGTCCGCGAGTTGGAACATCCCCTGACGCGAGGCAATGGCCCCGGTGAAGGAGCCTTTTTCGTGGCCGAAGAGTTCGGACTCAAGCAGTTCCGCGGGAATTGCGCCGCAGTTGACCGGGATGAAGGGTGCGTTCGCCCGCCGGCTGAAGGCGTGCACCTGGCGGGCGATCAATTCTTTGCCGGTCCCGCTTTCGCCCCCGATCAGCACCGATGCATCGGTGCGGGCAACGCGCTCGGCGATGGTCAGAATTTGTCGCAGCAGGGCATGCTGGCCGATCAGAGGCGTACCCTTGGTCGACGCTGCCGCGTTTTCTGCGGCATTTTTCCCGGCGCTTGATTCGAATGAAGCCATAAGGAGGATCGCTGGAGCCGGCCTGTGGACCGGACCGACTATCCGCATCTTCGCACACCTGCGCACTTAACTTTAGCGAAAGCGGCGAAAAATTGCCGCCGGGTATCCGGATTGGTAGGCCGCTGCCTATGGCGAAGTCGACGGCGAAGAGAGCAGGACGCCCAGCGGGCAAGACGGCAGGCCGCGACGACGGCCGCGAGCCGGGAGCCATCCGACCGCTGCTCTTCGAAGTGGGCTATCTCGACCATGCCGAAGGCTCGGTGCTGGTTTCAGCCGGCCTCACGCGCGTGCTTTGTGCCGTGAGTGTGGCCGATTCGGTCCCGCCTTTCCTGAAGGGATCGGGCCGCGGCTGGCTCACGGCCGAGTATTCGATGCTGCCCAGGGCGACCCATACCCGCAACGAGCGCGAGTCGCAGCGCGGCAAGATTTCGGGTCGGACACATGAGATCCAGCGGTTGATCGGCCGCAGCCTGCGGGCCGTGGTCGATCTGGACGCCATCGGGGAACGGACGTTGCACGTCGATTGTGACGTTTTGCAGGCGGAC
>VFKT01000090.1 GCA_009885395.1 Deltaproteobacteria bacterium
CCCCCCAGCCGGGGCCCCCGACACGCGAGTCAGACGAAAAGAGCCGGTGATCCACCCGTATGCAGAAAAATCACCGGGGCGTCGCCGCTGAGTTCGCCGGAGCGGACGGCGGCAAACAAGCCGGCCATGCCCTTGCCGGAATAAACCGGGTCGAGCACCAGGCCCTCGAGCCGGGCGCAGGTTGAAAGCGCTTCACGCATCGCGTCCGTGGGTTTGCCGTAGCCCGAGCCGAGGAAACCATCGCGTACATCAATCGCCGTCGGAGAGGGGGTCTTTATATCAAGTTTGGCAGCCGCTTCAGCCACCAGCCCGGCGACTGTTGCAGACGTCGCGACTGCTGTGCCGCAGACGGCGATTGCGGTCACCGGCACGGCGGCTCTTAGTGCATGCAAGCCGAGCACAAGGCCGGCCAGGGTGCCGCCAGTGCTTGACGCTAGCAGGATCCGCTGCGGACGCGACCCGGCGATCGCACTCCCAGCGGAATCCGCCGCGCCCCATTGTTGCTCGAGTTCAATTGCGGCGCGGACGTAGCCCATCGCGCCGGTGGCAGTCGAACCACCGCCAGGAAAGAAGGCGGCGCGCTCGCCACGCTTCGCGGCTTCGGCCAGGGCCTCCCGAACCCGCTCAGCCGCGCTCTGCATATCGTCGAAGATCTTGACCTCGGCACCAAAAAGCCCGTCGAGCAGCACGTTGCCGCCCGTTTCGTAGGCGGCGTCGTGGCGGGCGACCATGCGTGAGAGCACCAGCTCGCAGCGCAGCCCAAGGCGCGCGCAAGCCGCGGCGGTTTGCCTGGCATGGTTTGACTGCACTCCACCGACCGTGATGATTGTCGTGGCGCCTGCAGCCCGGGCCTCACCAAGTAAAAATTCAAGCTTGCGAACCTTGTTGCCGCCCAGCCCAAGTCCGGTGCAATCATCGCGCTTGACCCAGATCGGTGGACCGCCGAGGTGCGCGCTCAGCCGTGGCAAGGGTTCCAGCGGCGTCGGCCAATGTCCGAGAGCCACCTGCGGCATCGCGTCGAGGGCTTGGCGCAGATCTGCACCGGGCCCAGCGGCGCCGGCGGCAGATCTGTTCATGGCTTGACGGTATCCGTATCACGACCCGAACGGAGCAACGTGCCGGCCAGGGCTCCGGTCTCGCGGCCATCGCGCACGATTTCGACGCCGTTTACCCAGACCCGCGCGATCCCCGTTGCCTCGGAGAAGAGTCGCCCGCAGCCGCCTGGCAAATCGTTGCGGTTGAGTACCGGGCCGGCTGCCACCGTGCGTGGGTCGAAGAGCACCAGATCGGCCGCGGCACCGGGGAGGATGCGGCCCCGGTTGCGCAGCCCAAAGAGGTCGGCCGGCGCGCTCGTCATCAAGCGGATTGCCTCCTCGATCGGGAGCAATCCCTTGTCGCGCACGATTTCGCCGAGGAAGGCGGTCGGGTAGCGACCGTTGCACATCCGGTCGAGATGAGCGCCGGCGTCGGAGCCGCCGATCATCGCGCGCTCGTCCTGCCAGACCTCTGCACGGATCCTCCAGCTCTCGGGATCGTCGTCGCTTGGGATGGGCCAGAGATCGGTGCGCAGGTCGTCGGCGCACACGATGTCGAAAAGGGTGTCGCGGGCGCTGGTGCCGCGTTCGGCGGCAATATCCTCCACCACGCGACCGAAGAGGCCGGCGTTTTCGGCCGCGAAGGTTTCTCCGATCACATACTTGCCCCAGCGCGAAAGTCCGGTCAGGATGCCGGCTGCAGGATCCTTCGCCAGGCGCTCGAGTTCGTCGCGTACCGCCTTGTCCCGCAGTCGAACGACGCGCTCGCCGGGCGGCAGCTTCATCACCGTCTGCCAGCCCGGGATCAGATGCAGCGCGCAATAGCTCAGGAAGCTCATCTTGAGGCCGCCAATTGTCGGCATCGTCAGGGCAACGATTCGTGCGCCGCGCGCCCGCGCCCGGGTGCCGGCCGAGAGTTGATGCGCGTGGCGTGTCGGGTCGAGCGAGTTCGCCTGCATGACGTTCCAGTTGATTGGACGTTCGGCAGCAAGCGACATTTCGATCATCAACTCGATTTCTTCCTCCTTGAAGCGCGCCAGGCAGCCATCGATAATGATTTCGAGCGTGGTGCCAGGATGGTTCCGGCAGACCCCCGCCAGAGCGATCATCTCGTCGGGCGCGGCATAGCGCGAGGCCACGTAATTGCCCTCGCCGTCACGATGGGTATGGGCTTGCGAGGAGGAGAAGCCGAGAGCCCCAGCTTTCAACGATTCCGCGAGTACGCTTTTCATGCGGTCGATCTGTGCGGCGTTTGCGGCGTTGCCGGTTGCTTCGGTCCCCATTACAAAACGCCGGATCTGGCAGTGGCCGACAAGAAAGCCGGCGTTGACGCCAATTCGACCGTCGAGTCTGTCGAGATAGTCGCCGAAAGTCTCCCAATCCCAGTCGAGGCCTTGCTCAAGTGTCTCAAGCGGCATGCCTTCGACGTTGGCCATCATGCGACGGGTATAGTCGGCGTCACCGGGGCGGATTGGCGCCAGGGTAAATCCGCAGTTGCCGCCAATGATTGTCGTGACGCCATGCAGATTGGAGGGCGAAGCAGCAGGATCCCAGAAGAGCTGGGCATCGTAATGCGTATGCGGATCGATGAAGCCGGGACAGAGCACGTATCCACTGGCGTCGATGGTTTCTCGCGCCGCCTCCTCAGTGGGATCGATTGCCGTGATGGTTCCGCCATGGACGCCCACGCTGGCGCGTCGGCCCGGCGTCCCGGAGCCATCAATCAAGGTTGCGTTTCGGATAAGTAGATCAAGCATCGGAACAGTCCTCTCCATCGCTTTCTGTGCGGCGAGCCGACGATCACGTTGAGTCACCGGGCCCGAACAGGCGCAGCCCAACTCAGTAGTGCAGGCGAGGGATCGTCCCGCAAGCGCTCTTGAGGCGCGGTCGCTTCCGTGAGACGGGACAGAGGGCGGCCACCGCAGCTTGATGCGCACCTAAGAGCGGCGGCGGCTCAATCGGAAGGAGACTGCGATGGTCTGAGTTTGTGGCGGCGCGCGGGCCGACGGTCTTTCACGTCACTAATTATTTCAACGGCTATTTCTCCGGCGCCACTGTCGTGAAGCTCGGCCCCCCGCGGGTGACGATCTGCAACCGGGCTTTCTATGCTGCAATCGGAGCCGGGAGAGGCGGGCTTCGACGAGCTGCCTTTCGCACACGAGTCTTATGTCCGCCTGCCCGGCGGGCCCGCCGCTCGGGCGGCCTCAGAGGGCGCCGTCCGCAGGTAGCCCAGGTTGCGCCGGGGAGAACGGAAGCCTGTGATTTTCAGTTCTGCGAAACGCTGCACCCGAATTCTGGAGTATTTCGGAGAATCGTCATCGTGGCGCGTCGCCGCCGCGCCGCCACAGCATGCTTTGTCGCCGGCGATCCAATGGCAAGCCGCGTGAAGGGCGGGCCATATTGGCCCAGGGAGGCCTTGTCATCGAATTGATTCTCGCCAAGTACCGCCGCCAGATTGAGGATTTCGAAATCGTCGGCATGAACGAGAAGCATATTGCCGAACTGCGCCACCGCCTTGAGATCGACGCCCCGGTCGAGGTCCACTGGACCCGGGACTACGGCTCGCAGGCTGGCGAATTCCGCGCTCTATGAACGGGGCAAGCGCGGCCAGTGGAATGCCGGGGATGACCTCGACTGGTCAATGCCTGTGCCCTCATGGGACGGCTCGATGGTTGACGTCGACAGCGCGCTCCTCCTGCTTCCCCAGATTTTGAAGTTCATGGGCGCCGATCCCGACATCCGCGAACGAGCTGCGGGTGACCAACTGGCGTTCATCCTCTCACAGCTCCTGCACGGCGAGCAGGCCGCTCTGCAGATTTGCGGGCAGCTTACCAATGTTTGTCCGACGAATGACGCCAAGCTTTATGCGTCGTCGCAGGTGGCCGACGAAGCCCGTCACGTCGAGGTGATCGCCAAACTGCTTTAACGCAAGCTCGGTGCGCTGTACCCGGTCGACCCGACTCTTAAAAAATTGCTGGACCGCCTGCTCACCGCGTCCACCTGGAAGACCAAGATGCTTGGCATGCAGGCCCTGTTCGAGGGCATGGCCGTCGCGGTTTTCGATTGCCTGGGCCGGGCGGCGCGCAACCCGCTGCGGGTCGACATTTTGCGATGTGTGAAGGTTGACGAGGCGCGGCATACCGCGGTCGGAGTCCTGCCGATGCGTCGCGTGGTGCAGGAAGCGAGCGAAGAGGAACGTGCCGGACTTGAGGATTTTGACTTCGAGATTCTTGCGACGCTGAACGCGAACCAGAACCTCGATATGCTGCGGGTGTCAGGGTCGCGCTACGGAATCGATCCCGATACGATCGTGCAGGTGGCATTGAGCCTTCCCGAGTGGCCCGAGTTGAACAATAAAATTTTCATGCACACGGCGGTGCTGAATCTGTCTCGACTCGAGTTGATCACGGAACGAACCGAAGGGCTCTACCGCCAGCGCGGCATCATCTATGGCGACCGTTTTGGACACGCGATAGATCCGGATGTGGCGGCAGCCTTCTGAAAATGGCCGCCGCGCGGCAAATCAACGCTCGGCAGGCGGCGAGAGCAGGTACTGGTGGCGGCAGAGGTAGATCGCCGTGCCGATCGAGCCGCCAAGGGCGACGAAGAGGTAGGCTAGAAGCCCGACGATTCCCATCTTTGGTTGACCAATTTCCCGGTGCCAGAAAAGCACCAGATTGACCGGCACCCAGAAGGCGTAGACGATGGCGAGGTTCAATACCCAGCGCTGCATCGTCCAGAGACCGCGCGCGTAGGCCAGCAGCACGATGGCGAGCAGGCCGCCAAAAATAATGTTTGGCAGGACTTCCCTGAAGCGCACGCCGAAGACGACGATGCCGCCCACGTCGTTTTGCGTCACCTGCCAGGCCTTGGTCAGGTCCGAGAGCGCGAGCACGGCGAAGAGGATCGCCATGGTGGTGAGGAAATGCGGTCGTTTGCGGTCGTTCTCCATCGTACCCTCCGGCTGCGGTTTTCATGCCGGGGTTTGCATCCGAACTCAACCGACGTCGGTCGGCGCGCCTTGGCTGGTGGCGCGGGGCTGCTCGGTAGGGACGGGCTGCTCGGCGGCACTGGGTTACTCGGCAGGGCGGGGCTGCTCGGCGGCGCGGGGCTGCTTGGCAGCGCGG
>VFKT01000305.1 GCA_009885395.1 Deltaproteobacteria bacterium
ACGATGGGCGAGGTTGCGGAGCTTTTCCGCGATATCGTCATCAAGGGTGAGGGTGGTGCGCGCTCAGGCATCATGAGGCCTGTCCCTATTGATGTCAAGATGTGCTCTGGTCGATCGCTGGGAGCAGGACTTTTTCGCCGGTGTGGGCGATAGAACATGGCGCCGGTCGACCTATCACCCGCCCTCGTAGCCCGGGCCACCAGACTCGGCTGCGATTGGGAGATCTTGCTCGCCCGGCGTCAGCGAAGCTTCGATCCGGGTCCGTACGAAGCGCTCGGTATCCTTGTCGAGAAAGTGGATATAACAACCCTTCATGCCGCGGCTGAGCAGCACCCGGTAGGTATTCTTGAGCAATTCCATGAAGCGTTCCTTCGCTCGCTTCACCGTGCTGTCGGAGGAATGCTCTTTGTGCGCTACCCAGGTTCGTCCGTCGAGGTCATAGGCGAGATCCAGTCCCCATAGAATACCGACATAATCGAGTTCGAAGCCCTGAATCGTATAGACACAGCCGACCTGGTCGACTCCCCCGGGATCGGTCGCCCAGAGCGGAGCGGGTGGGATTCCCGGAGCGAGCCGTTTGGCCTCGGGTCGAGCGTTCCACGGTCGGCGGAAGTCGCCGACCACGACATCATCAATCAGAGTTCCGTCTGTTCCCGGTTGGGACCATGGCCAACAGAAGCCTGCCGCAAGGCGGGCGGTGAAGCCCTGCTCGGTCCGGGATCGGATCAGACCGTCCAATTGCTCGGGTGAATCGATAATGCGGAAATCGAACCCATCGGCCCCGTCCCAGATCACATTGGCTGTGCGGCGGATGCCGAGCGTGTTGTCGATCCAGTTGATGAAGCCGTCGGAGCCGGCGCAACGAAACTGCACCTCGAGCTGGTGCTCCGAAACCGTGGCTCCGATTTCGGCGGCATGCTGGAGGATGTGGTCCGCCGAGCCGACCTCATCTGGCTTGACAGCCTGCCTATCGTCGACAAAAAAGACCGAAACACTGGCGGCGTCGGTGATCTCGTGGATTTGCTGCTTGCTTGAGCGTTCCGCCTTTGGTGTGAAGCGGTTGCTGCTTGTGGCCCGAATGCGATGGGCTTCATCGCAAAGCAATACGTCGACCTCGTCCTGCAGCGCGCGGCCGTAACTGTTGAAGTATTTGAAGGTGGCGGCCGAACGCCGACCGACGATATGGCGAAGCGTCTCCGTGAAAGCCCTTGATCCGGTTGCATATTGGGCATTGCGCCCCTCGCGCAGGAACTCGGCCATCAGGTTGATGGCCAGCACCGATTTTCCGGTACCCGGTCCGCCGCGCACCAGAACGACCTGCTTCTTGCGGCCACGAAGCCCGGTACGCACCGCTGCGCGAATACGCTCGTAGACCACCAACTGCTCGTCGAGGAGGATCCACGGGGAATGTGAGGCGATGGTCCCGGCGACGTGATCCATAAGTTTGCGGCTCGGGCGCAGGCGACTTGTTTCGATGCGATCAAGAACCTCACGCCCATGCGCGCCGCGTAGTCTGGAAACAAGATGGTCGGCCAGCGCGTCGGCTCCGTTTGCGTCGAAGAGTGGGTAGTCGCACAATACCGACTTGAACTTGCTCGCCAGGATCGGGTCATCGGGCAGCGGCATGTAGTTATGCAGGTAGCTGCAGGCCGAGAGTGCCACTGGTGCTGGACCTTCATGAAAGGCGGTGTGGGTGTCGGCGAGATACTGGGCATACTGCCCTACCTGAACCGATGGATGCAGCAGGTCGCGCTTGCCACCGCCGACCCAACTCCGCACCAGATTGTCAGCATCCGATTTTTCGCAGCTTTCCCATTGTTTCAGCTCGAGGATGATTGCATTGTCGGCGTTGTCGTCGTTACGGCCCACGACCATGCAGTCGAGACGTTTTGAGCTGAGCGGAAGCTGGTATTCGAGCAAGATGCCATGGTCATTCAGGCCTCCGATCTCAAGAACGTCCTTGACTGCCCGGAGTGAATTTCGCCACGAACCTACTTCCCCCGGGGAAGGGTTGTGGCGGTAGTACGCGAGAAACGCAGCTTTGAGTTTCTCAGCCACCTGATTCCGCGTGGTGTCGCGAATGAAGTCCGTCGACATGCCGGAATAAAGTCGCAAGATCAAAACTCCGTGTATTTCTTTGCCGAGCCCCTGGCCAGCGCGACAGGATACTTGGCGGCGTTTTCAACGATCTTGCGCCCGGCGGCGGCGACGAGATCGACGCCGAGCCGATCAGCCAGGCGTACGAGGTAGAGGAAAACGTCGGCCAGTTCGGCCTCGACGGCGGCGTGTTTGTCCGGCGAGAGATCGGCGCTGGCACTCTCGCTCAACCATTGGAAATGCTCCAGCACCTCACTGGCCTCGACGGCCATCGCCATCGCCAGGTTCTTCGGCGTGTGGAACTGGTCCCAGTCGCGCTCGGCGGCGAAGGCACGCAGCCGGGCAGCGAGCTCGTCGATCGAGGTTGGAGGAGGGAGAGCGGTCATGGCCAGTTGCCGACCGCCGCTATCACGCCATTTGTTGCGGATAAAGCAGGGAGAAGGAGCCGGCGAGTCGCCGTCTGCGTTCGCGATCGAACATCCGGCCTGAATGCATGGGAGTCAGGCGGGATGGGCAAGAACCCGACGGGACCGGGCAGGCCAGATACGCCATAAACAAACAGGGCCGCCCTTGCCGGCGACCCTGTTCTTCTCA
>VFKT01000315.1 GCA_009885395.1 Deltaproteobacteria bacterium
AAAGCCCATGTCGAGCATCCGGTCCACCTCATCGAGGACGAGATACTGGATGTCCTTGAGGTTGGCGGTGCCGTCTTCGAGGAAGTCGAGCAGCCGGCCGGGGGTGGCCACGAGCACGTCCACGCCTTTTTCGAGAAACTCCCGCTGTTTCCCGTAACCGACGCCGCCATAGACGAGGCCTACAGTGAGATCCATGAACCGGGCGAAATCCCGGAACGCCGTCTCGACCTGGGCGGCCAGTTCGCGCGTCGGTTCGAGGATGAGCGCGCGCATTTTCCCGTGGGTGGCGAGCTGGGTGAGGATGGGCAGGCCAAAGGCGGCCGTTTTCCCGGTGCCGGTCTGGGCCGAGCCCATCATATCGCGCCCGCTGAGAATGATCGGAAAAGCCCGCAACTGAATGGGCGTGGGGTCCGAGTAGCCCATGCTTTCCACGCCGCGCACGACGGCTTCATGTAAACCAAAATCCTTAAATGACATCGGCGGAAGCTAGGGAGCCGGGGCGCGGCGGGCAATGATTTGTTTTTGCCACCGATAGGCGGGGCTGAACTGGGAATTTATTTAGTATTCGCGGTTGCACTCCGGACGGAAACCAAGTCCATTCTCCACAATGACTACAAAATCCATCCTCCTCTGTTCCCTCACCGCGGCCCTCGTGGCCGCCGCCACGACCCTGCCGGCGGTGGCGCAATATGTGACCATCGGCGATCCCGGCAATCCCCACGACCCCGTCACGGGCAACCTCTACGGCGCGGTGGCCACGACCTACGCCATCGGCACCTATGAGGTGACGCTCAACCAGTACACGGCGTTCCTAAATGCGGTGGCGGCAACGGACACTTTCAACCTCTACAACCCGCGCATGGCGTCGGATTTGAACGCCGCGGGCATTTTGCGTCTCAACAGCCTCGGCAGCTATGCGTATTCGGTGATCGGGTCCGGGGCGCGGCCGGTGACGTATGTGAGTTTTTACGATGCGCTGCGGTATGCGAACTGGCTGGGGACGGGGAGCACGGAGACGGGTGCCTACACGCTGCTGGGCGGCACGCCCGAGCCGAGCAATGGGCTGACGGTGACGCGCAACGGCGGGGCGACGGTATTCATCCCGAGCGAGAACGAGTGGTATAAGGCGGCGTATTACGACCCGAGTGCGGGCGGGCCGGCGGACGACTACTGGCTGTATCCGATGCGCAGCGATGCGGCGCCGACGAACAACTCTCCAGGAGCCGGCACCAACCGCGGCAACTTTTCTGATGGCGACTTTGCGGTGACGCAGAGCGGATCGTATAGCTCCAGCCAAAACTACCTCACCTCTGTCGGGGCATACACCGACTCGGCGAGCTACTACGGGACGTTTGATCAGGGAGGTAATGTCTGGGAGTGGAATGATACGATCATCGGTTCGTCGCGGGGCCTGCGGGGCGGCTCGTGGCTCGACCTCGAGGACGGCCTGCGGGCGTCGTACCGCGGCAACTTCGCTCCGACGGGCGAGTACTTCGACTTCGGTTTTCGTGTCGCGACCGTCCCTGAGCCAACCGTGAGCGTCAGTTTGATGCTCGCCGGGGGTCTGTTGCTCGCGCGGCGGAAGAGACCCTCTGCTCTTTAGCCCTTTTACCCTTTTCATTGGTCTTTGTAGCCGGGGTCACTGACCCCGGTTTGTGGCGGAACTTACCGGGCTCAGTGAGCC
>VFKT01000318.1 GCA_009885395.1 Deltaproteobacteria bacterium
CACCTCGCTCGCCGTGCTCTCCGGGCGCACCGCCAGCCGCGTCAGCAGGCGCTTGCCTTATGGCCCGCAGAGCGCCGCCCGATCCTGCTCCATCATCGCGCTCAGCACGGCGCGACCGGTGTCGACGAAGAGCGCAAATAAATCCGCCCCGGCGGCCTGCAACGCAGCCAGCTTCGGCTGGATCAATCCTCTCTGGCGCCAGCTCCGGCGTTGATCTGCCGGCGCGCCCCGGGGACCAGGCGTCAGGCTGCCCGCACCGCCCGCAACAAGCGGCCGGGCAGCGGCCCTGCCGGATCGACGGCATCGCGGCCGTCAAGGCGCACGGGCACCCCCTCTACCACCACGGCGCGCACGCCAAGCGCATCCGCCACCAGGCGGTCGGCACCACCGGGTAAATCCGCAACTCTTCGCAGCGGACCGCAAGCGACAGTCGCCGGATCGAAAACGACCAGGTCGGCGAACATGCCGGGTGCCAGGCGGCCGCGATCCATCAGGCCAAGCAATGCGGCGGGCTCGGACGTGAGCCGCCGCACGGCTTCCTCTAAAGTGAGTACGCCCTTTTCGCGCACCCAATGCCCGAGCAGATAGGTCGATGCACCGGCGTCGCAGAGCTGGCTCGCATGCGCACCAGCGTCGGAGAGACCGAGCACGGTCGAGGGATCGCGCAGCAATTCGGCGACGATGTCTTCGTCGGTATTGAGCACCGCCATGCGAAAGCGGGCCTCGAGGTTTGTGGCGAGTGCTAGATCGAGAACAATATCGACCGCGTGGCGGCCTTGCTCGACAGCCAGCTCTGGTACCTTTCGCTCCACCAGATCCGCATGGCCGGGCGCATGGCTGACCCACATCTGACGGAAGGAAAAGAGGCCAAACGTGGTATCGACTTCATGCCGGAGCTGCACCCTGAAGGCCGGGTCGGCATAGAGTTGTCGCCGCCCCGCATCGTCGGCGGCGAAGACCGGCTTCATCGCCGGCAGCATCGCCATCGGAAAGGGCGACGAAAACTGGAATTCCAGCATCAGGGGTCGCCCCGAAACCTGGGGATACACGCGCACACCCTCGGCCTGGAGGGCGGCGCAGTCCTTCAACACTTTGCGATGCCCGGTAGGGCCCAGCATGCCCCCCAGCAAAGCCGTCCAGGTGACGGGACGCTCGATTTCCCGCTGGATTTCGGCGAGCTTATCAATCCATAGATCAGCGCCGATCGTCACCTGCAGCAGCGCCTGGGGACGGCCGCGCAACGCACCCGCCAGCGCCCGCACCTCGGCAGTGGACGAGATGCGGCTTGGCACCGGGTTGCCGCCGTAGCCGATATGGGTTGGAGCGCGAGAGGTGGCAAAGCCGAGCGCACCGGCGTCGAGCGCAGCCTCGACCAGAGCTCTCATTTCGGCCACTTCTTCCGGCGTCGCCTCGCGTTCGACCGCGGCCTCGCCCATGACGAAAGTGCGCACCGGGGTATGCCCGACCAGCGTGCCGACATGGATCGCCGTGCCACGGCTTTCGATCGCGTCAAGATACTCGCCGAAAGCGACGAAGGGCCATTGTTCGCCGAGGCCCTCGCGCAGGCAATCGAGCGACATCCCCTCGACGTTCTCAAGGGTGCGCAAGATCAGATCGCGGTGCTCGGGACGGGTCGGCGCCACGCCAAACCCGCAGTTGCCAATCAATACCGTGGTGACGCCATGCCAGGGCGAGATGCTGAGCATTCGATCCCAGAACACCTGGGCGTCGTAATGTGTGTGGATATCGATGAAGCCGGGCGCCACAACGCAACCTTTCGCATCGATCTCGCGCTTGCCCTTGGCCGGGATCTCGCCAATGGCGACAATCATCCCGTCGCACACCCCAAGATCGGCCCGATACGCCTTTGCACCCGTGCCATCGAGAATCTCACCGCCTCGCACCACCAGATCAAAATCCATGCTTCAATTCTCCACTTTGGGGGGCCAGAAAACCCGGCCCCATCTGACCCGTACCCAGCGCCAGCCGGGCAAACCCTCCAAGGACGGCGGCACCACTTCCCGCCCGCGCCCGCAACGCCTCGGCCCGCCGCGCCCGCGCGAGTTCGAGAGTCGGCATATCGATCTGCCCGTGACGAAAACTCTCAAACGTGCTGACAAAAGCCGCATCTGCGGCCGCAAGCATGGCCTCGGCAGCCCGGCGGCGGGCAAGCGCTTCGCGCACGGTGATAGGGGCGCGACAGGCCTCGGCGGGCGCCTGCCCGAGTTCGTCTTTGGCCGCCTGCCGCTGGGCCGCTGTAAAATTTTTGGTATTGGCGCCGACGAAGCCGTCGAACAAGGGCCATTGCACGCCGATCAAGCCGGCATAGGTTTGAAGACCGAAATCGAGTTCCTCCAGACCGGGCAGGCACGGGATGGAATTGCCGAGCTGATTCCAGCTGGCGACGCCAGACCCTCCGATCTGCGGCAGGCGCGCCGCCCGTGCTCGGCGGCTCTCGGCAGCACGGGCTTCAACCAGGGCTGCCTTGGCGAGCAGATCGGGCCGATCGGCGAGAGCGCGCGCCACGTTCGCGCCTACCGGCTCGGCAAGTGCCGCCGGCAGGGCCTCTATCGGGAAGCGTTCCAGTTCAAGCTGCGTACCCGGGGCCAGGCCGATCGCCTCGGCCATCGTCACGCATTTAATTTTTTCCTCGGCGCACGCAGTCTCAAGAGCATAGACGGCCGCAGCCAGAATCAAGGTCCCTGCGCTCTCGGCCCGGGTCGCGGCGGCAGCGATCACCGCACGCAGAGGTGCGACCTCGGTGTCGTCCCGGCCGGCCGCGGGATCGACGCCAACCAGCCGCTCGGGGGAAACCACCGCACACGCCGCGAGGAGCCAGTTTGCCCCCGCCAGGCCAAGGGCGGCCGGGAAGCCGCTGTCAGGTCGGAGCATCACGGGATGGCTTACCAGCGGCCAGCCAAAATGCAGCCGCGGTGAAACTTCGTTCGCGCAATGAGCCTGACGTGCCGCCGAGCGCGGGGCATAGAGCGCATTATGGCGCGATCTTTTCAATCTGGAAGAGCGCGGTCGGGACCGCAAACAGAGGCCAGATTCGGCAGAGCCTCCCGCCCTCGCCATGGCCTTCCGCGAGCCCCTTGCTAGGCGCCCTTGCGGCCCGATCGACACTAGCTTCGACAGATCGCTCTTCCTGATGGCCTTCGACGAAGTGCCGACCTCCAGCCAACTCTTCAAGCAACTCGCCTGGCTTTGGGCCGTGCTCTGGCTGGTGATCGTGGCGACGCTGCTGACGCACTGGGTAGTCGGCATACCGAGCGCCCCAGACTTCGCCCGCGCCCGACTTGCCGGACAGATGGCCCGCGCCGAGGCCGCCTTGCGTGGCACGTCAAGTTTATCGGTCGCATCATTTGCCTCCGCGCCAAAACTCGGAGCGGACTCAAAGCTCTACCAAACCCTTGAGCGCCTGATGCATGCTCGCTCTCTCCTCTTTCGAGGCAAAGCTGGGCCGCTGCCGATCGCCCTCGTGCCGCCGGATTTCGCAACCAACCCGCTCCACGCCTCGTTTCCCCCGCGCGCGACCGGGGCAACCCTCGCCTGTTATTTAATCATGACCGGCCTCGACTGGGGTGGCATCCATACCTGCATGGTGATTTGTGCTGCGAAAGCGTTGGTCACAGCAGAAGCGCAGGTACGCAAACAGGCGCTTCGCATCACGGGGGCCTTCATCGGCGGCGCGCGCGGAATCGCCGTGGTGGTGTCGGCAATTCAAACTTTGATTCCCTATTTGCACTGCTGCTCGTGGTCGCAGCCGGCAACGGCGCGGTCACCGACCCCTTTGTGTCGTTCGATGCCCAGTGGATCGTCTACGCCTACTTCCCCGATATCAGGTTCGGCGCCTACAACCCGCAACGCGAGCTGCCCCTGGCCGGCGGTGGCTAAAGCGGCCTCTGACGCGCCAATTCCGCCGTCGGCACCCAGCGCGTATGGTAACCGGTTGGAACGCGCTGCGGGATGGCGAGACGTGCCATGGCCGGTGCCGCCAGGTCGGCGGCGTCGAGCACATGAAGTTCGGAGCGACCCGTCGCTTCTTCCTGCACAAAAGTGAGCAGATAGCCCTCGTCTTCGGCGCCGCTGCCACCGGCGCGGGGCGCGAACGAGACCTCGCCACCGTACCAACCCTGTGGATAATCGTGGACGACGGTGGCCCCGCCCTCGACATCGTAGCGGATCAATCCATCAAAGAGAAAAGTCAAGGTCGGGGCGAGCCGCGGGTGGTAACTGTAGCGACTGCGCTGCCCCAGAAAGGCATCGTTCATGCGGGGAAATTCGGTCACGACATCGTCGAGCCGCTCCTCGCGGGCCTGGCCAGTCGCGAGGTCGAGCCGCCAGCGATGGAACAACGGCTCGATGCGAAGATTACCCAGCTCGGGAACCGCTTTCTCAAATCGTGGATTACCAGGATCTCCGACCAAGGGGTTGGCAATCCTGCAACCCAGCAGCACGATCGTCTCGCCTTCCTCCCAGGCGTTGATGACGTGGTACATGAAGAAGGGCTCGACCTCGAACCAGCGGATATCATCATTGCTACCGAATCGTGGCACGACGCCAATCCGCGAGGCCCGGTCGCGCGCCATCGACAAAGGCATCTCGCCGGCCTGGCGCCGACCGGCGTCGGGCTGCAGCGACATGTCAAAGAGCAACGTGAAATGCTCGGTGATCCCGATATCGTGCTGCAATCGTGGCCCGGGAAGCTCAACCGGGGCGTGGTGCACGAGTTCGCCTGCGGCGGACACGACACCGAAGGTCAAAAACGGCGGCCTCGGCGCATAATCGAAGAAGACCATCTCGCCTGTGCGTGGCTCGACCTTGGCGTGCGCCGAAATCGAGCGTGACAGCCGCCCCTGCCAGGTCTGGGTGCCGAGCGTTTCAAGATCGGGCAGCCGCACGACGTGCGCTTTCCCCGAGAGCCACCAGAGCGCCATCAACTGGCCGGCATGAAAAACAAGATCGGTGTTGGCGGTATCTTTATAGGGACCGTCGGGACGGCGATAATCCGGATGCTCCAGAATGCCGGTCCAAAGCGCGCGGCCGGCGGCCTGCTCGGCGGCCAACCCCTCGGTGCGGACCCAGCGGTTGCGATAGCTGGCGCGACCCTCCTCGAAATGGACGGCGTGCAGCATGCCGTCGCCATCGAAAAAATGATAATGCCCGACCGGGTGGAAGCGCGGGTTGCTGCCTATCCGCACGAACACGCCGGAAAGATCGCGAGGCAATTCACCCTGAACCACCAGCTCCGGGGCCGTGATTTCGTGTAGCACTGAGGCGTAACCGCCCTTGAGATAGGGGCTGTCGGAGGGCGAAAGGGCTGAGAGATCCGTGGCGGTCGAGGTCATGACAAAACTCCTACTGGCCGGACTCGGCCAGCGCGGTGCCGCGCGAGGCAAAATCCCCGTTCCGGCAACGATACTCCTGGGAGCCAGAAGCTCAATCGAAATGCCTCGCGTTCGTCGGCAACCCGCGCTCGGCCCCATGCAAAGCCCCAGCGCCCATCAGCCACCTCGAACGGCCCGACGCGCAGCGCCGTCTGCTTCGGCTTGGCCGCGCTCGCCTACCTCGCGGTGGCACTCTGGTCGATACGCGATCTGCAGGGCCAAGCCGACGCGCACGTTCGGGTCAGCCCCCCCGACCGACGCGCCCTTGGCGCTGCTCGCCCTGCGCGGCCGGCTGCGTCGCAATTGTCGCGGCGCTGCTGGCCCGGTTCGACAGCAAAAAAGGCACCATCGCCATCCATCAGGAAAGCCTTCTGCCAAAACAGGCCGAATAGATGCAGCCGAAACTGCTGCAAAGCATGGGACCCAAACGGAATCTTTCTCTGATCGGGGCTGCTGGACAGCACCTCTATTACCGCATGACCAATCGTCCCGAGATCAGCGAAACCTTCACACTACTGGAAACAGGTCCCGTTATCGGCCTCAAGAGAATCTACGGCAAGCACATCGCGATCCCTTTCCTCTTCCGGAACTCGAGCCCGCAGACCTACCTGCATCCGGCCCCAATCGAGCCTTCCGAGTTGCGGCTGCGCTGGCGTTCGGAGCGGCCGTCAGAAATTGAATCCTGGACGCGCGGCCTTCTCCCTTCGCGATCGGACCGGATTCAGCTCTCGTGGTCCAGATCGAGGCCCATATCCCGGTGCCGCCAAAAGACTGAACCGTGGAGTTGACGCGCCTCAACTACTCATTCTGGCGTCCTGGCGCGGTCTGCGCTTCGAGTCTTCCCTTAAGGGGCGGGAGATTCGCTGTCTGCGGTGTCGAGCCTCTGTTCCTGGCGTTTGGTGGCGCGCCAGATCACGATGCCGGCACAGGCAATGATCGAAGGCGGCAGTGCCAGCATCATGATCGTTCCCGCCACGTAGGCGGCCGTCCAATCGTCCGAGCCGTCGCCGAAACAGACAGCGCAAGCCGATGCGAGACGCGGCAAAACGAGCAGGACAGCCGCCGACGCCAGTGCCACTCGCTGCTGCATGATGCCTCCGTTCGCTTTCGCCGGCTAATGCCCGGCTTTGGCGACGCCGTCGAAATGGGCCACGGCGGCGGCATCAGTGGACTGGCGCTGTTTGAGTTCCATCTCGTGGATGCCGATATCAGGCAGCACGAAGACGATCAGGATCATCACCAGAAGCAGACTGACAGCGAACCCGTATTTGAGCAGCCGGCCCTCGTCCTTCAAATGCATGAAGAACCCAGCAATCAGGACGATCTTGGTCGCCGCAACCACCAGCGCGACGATCGTGCCGGCGGCTCCCGGGAGATCGAGATAGGCCACCCCAACGGTGGCCGCCGTCAGGAACGCCAACGCCGCAAAGACCATCATGGTCGTGCGGATCAGCTCCTCTGGATCATGCCCTTCAGCTTTCGCTTCCATCACGCAAATCCTTCCGTAGGCGTCAGAGCAGATAGAGAATGGGGAAAAGCAGCACCCAGACCAGATCGACCAGATGCCAATACAGCCCCGTGCACTCGACCCGATCGTGGCTGGCAGCGGTGAAATCGCCGCGAGAGGCCTGCCAATAGATATAGCTGAGCAACGCCATGCCGCCGACCACATGCACCATATGCAGGCCGGTCAAGGTATAATAGAACGATCCGAACAGGCTGCCCGAGATGGTGATGCCCTCGTGCCATTTATGGTTGTACTCGTAGGCTTTGATCATCAGGAAGATGCCGCCGCCGCCGATCGTACAGAGCAGGAAGCGCTTGAGCTTTTGAACATTTCCCACCTGGATCGCGGCGATCGCCAGCACCATCGTCACCGAGCTTGAGATCAGGACGAAGGTATTCAGCGTCGCCAAGGGTACGCCCATCATGGCGCGCGGCGGCACGAAGAATTGGCTGCTGCCGCTGCGCAGGATGATGTAAGCGCTGATCAGGCCGCCAAAAAGCATCACTTCCGACGCCAGAAACGACCAGGTGCCCAATTTGGCGTTAGAAATTCCGGTATTGGTGCCTGCCGCGTGCGCGCTCATCTCGTGCTTCCCTTCAAAATTGCTCGCGAACGAATCACGTCGCATCCGTTTGCGGCCAATAATCGGCCTTCCGACCAGGCACGCTGTATTCGTAGGGGCCACGGTAAACCACCGGCGGCGTGGCGAAGTTGCCGTGCGGCGGCGGCGACGGACAGGCCCATTCAAGCGTGGTGGACTGCCAGGGATTATCGCCCGCCTTTTCGCCTCTCCAGATGCTCCAGAAGAAATTCCAGACGAAGGGGATCTGCGAGACCGCGATCAGGATCGCGCCACCGAGAATCACCGTGCTCCAGCCCTGCACCGGCATATTATGCAAATGCAGCGTGGGGTCGGCGAGACGCCGGTTCATGCCCCACATGCCCTGGAAGAACATCGGGAAGAAGACGAGGTTCAAGCCGACCAGGGTACCCCAGAAATGGACCTTGCCGAGTGGCTCGTTCATCTTGCGACCGAACATCTTGGGGAACCAATAGTAGGTGCCACCCAGCAATGCCGCGAGCGAACCCGGTGCGACGACGTAATGGAAGTGGCCGATCACGTAATAGGTGTCATGCAGATAAAGATCGGTCGGGGCAAAACCGAGCGGCAAACCAGTCAACCCGCCGATGCCGAACATCGGCAGGAAGGCCAGAGCAAAGAGCATCGGCGTATTGAAGCGGATCTGCGCGCCACGCAGACTCAGTATCAGGCAAGTCAGAATAGCCACCGAAGGCACCGAAATCGTCATGGTTGTGGTGACGAAGAGGTTGGCGATGCTGGTCCGCATTCCGGAGACGAACATATGGTGGGCCCAGACGACGAAGCTGAGAGCGCCGATCAGCAGAAACGAGCCGACCAGTTCTTTGTAGCCAAAGACCGGCTTGCGGGTGTTGGTTACGATGATTTCGGTGACGATCCCCATCGCCGGCAGCAGCAGCACATAGACTTCGGGATGCGCCAGGAACCAGAACAAATGCTGCCAGAGCAGCGGGCTGCCCCCACCAGAGCGCGGGAATACAGTGTCGCCGTACATCATGTCTTTCGGGATGTAGAAACTGGAACCGGCAACGCGGTCGAGCAATTGCAGCACCGCACCCGCCTCAAGCACGGGAAAGGCCAGGAGCAGCAGCACCGCCGTGACGAGTTGCACCCAGCAGAAAATAGGCATCCGACCAAGCGTCATTCCCTTGGCCCGCATATTCAGCGTGGTCACGATGAAATTGATCGAACCAAGCAGCGACGAGGTGATGATGACAATCATCGCGATCAGCCAGATGGTCTGGCCGGTCGGCGCGACGACCGAGAGCGGCGCGTATGAGGTCCAGCCCGATTGCGCGGCTCCACCGGGTGCCAGGAAGCTCGACATCATGATGATGCCGCCGACCAGATAGACCCAGTAGGACGCCATATTCAGCCGCGGGAAGGCCATATCGTCGGCGCCGATCTGCAGCGGCAGAATAAAATTGCCGAAGGCCGCGACGCCGAGCGGCACCACGCCGAGGAAGATCATGATCGTGCCGTGCATGGCCCCGAGCTGGTTGTAGAAGGCGGGGTCCATATAGCCGTAAGGCATATTGGTCTCGCCGAAGAGCCAGGCGATGAAGCCGCGCAAGGCGCCAAGGTTCTCGGGATCGAAATCCGCACCCGGCTGCGGCCAGGCGAGTTGGTAGCGCATCAGCAGCATCATGCTGAAGCCGACCAGCAGGAAGAGGAAAGACGTGATCAAATACTGGATGCCAATGACCTTGTGGTCGACCGAGAAGACGTACTTCCAGAGGAAGCTAGTCGGCTCGCCGTGTGCTTGTCCGTGTCCGTGATCGCTCATGGTTCCGTTCTCTCTGGTCGCGCCGGGCTCACGCCCTATGAACGCGCCTCCTCAAGGTCGCGACGCGCGTCGGCGGTGCCTATTCTCATCTCGAGCTGCCCCTTGAGCCAGGCTTCGTAGTCCGCCGGTTCATCGACGAAGACGTTGCCGACCATCTGGGTATGGCCGAGACCGCATAATTGGGCACAACCAATTTCGTATTTTCCAACGACCGTGGGGTCGAACCAGAGGGTGGTCATCATCCCCGGCAGAATATCCTGCTTGTTGCGGAAGGCGTTGACCTGGAAGTCGTGGATCACGTCTTTCGAGGTCATCAGCAAGGTGAAGGTCCGACCGACCGGGACGTGCAGGTTGTTGATCGAAAGGATGTCGTCCTTCGAGGCCGGGTCGCTTTCGTCCAGGCCAATGGAATTGCCGGCAGAAACCAGCGATACTTCGCGCCGTCCGAACTTGCCGTCGGCACCGGGGTACTGGAAGTTCCACGCGAATTGCTGCGCGACCAGCCGGATCTGCAGAGATTCGGTGGGCGGCGGTGTTTCCTGCTTCAGCTTCGCCCAAAGCGGGATGCCGTAGCCAAGGATCAGCCAGACCTCGAAAGCGAGCACGAGGGCGTCGGGAATGAAGGACGCCTTCTCTCCAGCGACGTGGTAGACCGCCCGCCCGCCGGGCCGACTGCGATAGGCGTAGAGGGAATAGCCGAAGTACGCGCCCCAGATGACAAACATCGCCAACATCACGACGTGCAGGAGCACCATCAGGGAGTCGAGTTCCCCAGCGAAGCCCACCGCCGCCGGCGGCATCCAAAATTCAAATCCCGGTTCCTGATTCACACCCTCACCTCGGCTGGTTCTGGTCGCAGTGCCCGCATCGTTGAATCGGTTCTCACTAGAAGAATCAAGCTCGGCTGAGAAGTTTTTTAATAAGTCCGACTAATCTAGTCGGGTCCACCCGTGCCGCTCTGTGCCCGCGGCATCTCCTCCGTTGGGCCCGGCCGCAAATAACCGAAGGCCCATAGCAACGGACCGGAGGCGACATAAGCGGCCAGCGAGCAAAAGAGGACGATCTCTGGCTTAGACGCCAGCAAGGTCGCGACCAGCAGAATGCCGGCAAACGTCAGCAAGGGCTGCCGGGCCCGGATATCGAGTCGCTTGAAGCTCTGGAATGGGATCTGGCTCACCATCAGGACCGCAAGCCCGTAGACCATGGCCAGCAGCACCACCCGCTTGGTGGCGGCGCCCTGCCCGCCGAAATGGAAAAAAAGCAGCACGGTTGCGGCGACCATATCGGCCGCAGCCGGGATCGGCAGACCGCTGAAGCGACTCGGCTCGGCAGTTGCGTGCTGCACATTGAAGCGGGCCAGCCGCAGCGCGCCGCAGGCGACGAACATCGAAGCGGCCAGCCAACCCCAATTGCCCCAGGGAATCAGCGCCCAGCGATACGCCAGGAACGCCGGGGCCACGCCGAAGGAGACCAGGTCGGCGAGCGAATCGTATTCGACGCCAAACGCGCTGGTTGTATTGGTCAGCCGTGCCACCCGGCCATCGAGTCCATCGCAAAGATGCGCCGCGACGATGCAGATCGCAGCCGTCCAGAAATCGTCGCGTGACGTCGCGATCACGGCGTAGAAGCCGAGGAAGAGGCCGACCGTCGTAAACAAATTCGGGAGGAGGTAGATGGCCGGCACGCCGATGCCATCCTGCCCGCCCGGAAGCAGATGAACCCGCCGATGGGGGTGGCGCCGCTTCATTCGAGGATGCCCAGTACCGTTTCACCGGCGCGCACGCGATCGCCCACCCGCACCGTCGTTCGAAACGGCGGCGGCACCCAGACATCGACGCGCGAGCCGAGTTTGATCATGCCCATGCGCTCGCCACGCCGGCAGCGATCGCCCGGCATCACGCGACACACGATGCGGCGCGCCAGGAACCCGGCGATCTGCACGAAAGCGATCTCACGACCCTCGGAGAGCCGCATCACGATGCCGTTCTGCTCGTTATCCAGCGACGCTTTATCCGAAAACGCCGCCAGAAAACGGCCCGGATTGTAGTGCACGCCGATCACTTCACCGTCGGCCGGGATGCGGTTCACATGGACATCCAGCGGAGACATGAAGATCGCGACCCGAATGGCGCGACGGCGGAGGTACCGACCCTCGGCGAGATCGGCATCGACCGCAACCACGCGACCGTCGGCCGGCGAAATCAACGACGCGGCCGACGCCAAAGCCGTCCGCTCGGGATCGCGAAAGAACCAGGTCAGAAAGAGGGCGAGCACCACCGCCACCAAAGCCACCGCCCAAAGCAGCGCAAAGCCGGCAGAGGCCGCCGCAGCAGCGGCAAGCAGTGCCGCCGCCGAGAACCCGCCAATCATCGGCCAGCCCTCGCGGGCCACCGCCGGAGGTCTGGGTGCCGGAGTGCTCAGTTGCGTGCCCGGTCGACGAGCCGGCCCGTTTTCATCCAGGGCATCAAGCCGCGGAGTTTTTCGCCGACCTCTTCAATCGGATGGTGCTCGCCTTCGCGGCGCAGCTCGCGGAAATGCGGCAGGCCGCAGCGGTACTCTTCGAGCCACTCATCGGCGAAACGACCGGCCTGGATATCGGCCAGGATCTTCTTCATGGCCTCGCGGGCTTCTGGGCCAATAACGCGCTTGCCACGGGTGAGGTCGCCGTACTCGGCGGTATTGCTGATCGAGTAGCGCATATTGGCGATGCCGCCCTCATAAATGAGGTCGACGATTAGCTTGACCTCGTGCAGGCATTCGAAATACGCCATCTCGGGGTTGTAGCCCGCCTCGACCAGCGTCTCGTAGCCGGCCCGGATCAGCTCGGTGAGTCCGCCGCAAAGCACCGCCTGCTCGCCGAAAAGATCGGTCTCGGTTTCTTCACGGAAGCTGGTCTCGATGATTGCGGCGCGACCACCACCGATCGCACTGGCATACGCAACCGCAACCTCACGCGACTGGCCCGATGGATCTTGCCCCACGGCGACCAGGCAGGGCACGCCGCGCCCCTTCTCGTACTCGCCACGGACAAGGTGACCGGGCCCCTTGGGCGCCACCATGAAGACATTGATCGCCGCGTCAGGGACGATTTTCTTAAAATGGATATTGAAGCCGTGACCAAAGGCTAGAGAGTTGCCTGGCTCGAGTCCCGCAGCGACCTCGGCGGCAAAGATCTCCGAGCCCATCTCGTCGGGCACGAGCATCATGACGATATCGGCCCATTTCGCCGCCTCGGCGGTATCGGAAACGATCAGCCCCGCTGCTTCGGCCTTCGCCCTTGACGCGCTGCCGGCGCGCAGCCCGACCCGCACATCGACGCCGCTGTCGCGGAGGTTCTGGGCGTGCGCGTGTCCCTGGCTGCCATAGCCGAGGATCGCCACCTTCTTGCCCTTGAGGAGTTCTGGCCGCGCATCGGCGTCCGTGTAGACTTTCATTGCCATTTTGGTGGACCTCTAAACGTAATCGGCGTCTTTGCCTTCGCGCTCGATACGACCTTCGTGTGTGGTCGCGATCTCGGGTGCCTCGAGGTGGCCGGACTCGGCGAGCGTCCGCTCGCCCCGTAGCACCGCCACCACGCCTGTCCGAACCACTTCGAGCACGCCGTATGGCTCGAGCAGTTCGATGAAGGCGTGGATTTTCTCCTGACTTCCGGTGACCTCGACGACATAGGAATGCCGTCCGACGTCCACCACCTTGCCCCGAAAAATGTCGATGACATTCAGGACTTCCGCCCGGGATTTGCTCTCGGCCCGGACCTTGACCAGCGCGAGTTCGCGCTCCACGTGGTCGACGTCGCCGTAGTCCGAGACCCCGATGACGTTGACGAGCTTATGCAGTTGTTTCTTGACCTGCTCGAGAACGCGGTCGTCGCCCGCTGTGGCGAGAGTGATCCGGGACACCGTCGGATCGGTGGTCGGCGCAACGCAGAGGCTTTCGATATTGAATCCCCTGCCGCTGAACAGGCCGGCGACCTTCGAAAGCACCCCGAACTCATTCTCGACGAGGACGGAGAGAATGTGGCGCATGCCGAGCGTGTAGCGTTCGGGAAGAAGCGCTGCCAGCCAAGCCACCACGCTCGTGGAGACTCGAGCCGGCAGCGGCGCTCTGCCGAGGACGCGCCGCAAGAACCTAGCGATTATAAGGGCCTTGGCGGACGGTCACGCCCGATAAGCAGCGGACCGTCTGCCAAGGCCGCAGCCGCTAGGCGCTGCGCGAACCCTGGGCCTCGGGCCGATACGGCTCAAGGAGATTCATCAACCGGTCCTTGCCAAGCAGCTTGCGTTTCTGAAGTTCCTTTCGTTCCAGTTCTTGTTCCGTCGAGAGAAAGAGCTTGGAGTTGAGTCGTTTGATTTGTTGCTCGTAGCGCTGGTGCTCTTGCCAGCAGCGCCGCAGTTCAAAATCTCCGTCCGCCAAGGTGCCGATCAACTCCACGTCCGCTTGATTCATCAGGTCCGACCTCCGATGCTCCTCTGAACAACCAGG
>VFKT01000006.1 GCA_009885395.1 Deltaproteobacteria bacterium
GTCATATTTGTAGTTGGGTCCCTGCGTCATTCTGTCGGGGGTTCCGAATGGCAGAATGATATTATTCAACCACCACCGCCCGTGCTCTGCCTCTAGAGTTCCGGGGTTCAAGGCCATCGCTTCCAATACGAGACGCCGCTGGTAGTCGTACATGAGCGGCATCGCCACTCTCGACTACAACCGTGTCCCGGCCGGCCGAGAGGACCACGCTGAAGCGCGCCGGGCCCGCCGCCTCCAACGCCTTGAGCCGTTGCAGCGCCTTCTCGCGTGCCAAATCGAAGCGCGACGAATCACCCTCACGCGTGCGCATGCTGGCCGAGGTGTCGAGGATCAGCGTGCGCACGGCTGCAAGCTCGGCCACAGAAGGGTCGGGTGCGCCGGCGCGCCAGGGTTCGGCCAGCGCGAGGGCAAGGGCGGCAAGCAAGGCGGCCTGCAGAAAGAAGCGCAAAGGAAGTTTTGGCCGTCGACGCGGTTCAGGCGGCTCGGGGATATCGTCCCAGAGACGGAGAGTGGAGACGGCAAGGGGAGGCCGTTCGCGCACCCGCAGGTAGAGCCAGGCGAGCGGCAGCAGCAGCAGCAAGCCCAGCAGGCCGAGAGGTGTTGCGAAGCCCACGCCCATCTCCCTCAGCGAACCAACGACAAGCCGAGTTTCGGCAATTCATCCCGCAGGATGGTTTCGATTTCGGTATCCGAGATGGCCAGCGTTGTCGCCATGCCGCGCGAGGTCGCAGCCTCGCGTACCGCAGAAAGTTGCCGTTCAAGTGCGGCGCGATAGCGCTGCCAGGTCTCGGCCGATGGCGTGATCCGACGGATGCGTCCGGTTTCCCGATCGACGATCCGATCACAGCCGCGCAACCACGAAGGATCGGAATCTTCCCGCGAGAGCACCGTGACCAGGCGGCCCTCGCAGCCGTGGCGCGAGATGACGTCTGCCGTACGTTGCACCTGGGCCGGGTCGATCAAGAAATCCGAAACCACCACCACCAGACCGCGATGCGTTTTGCGCAGGGCGGTCTCGACCGAGGCGCCGAGATCGCTTTCGCCCTCTCCGGGTTTGATCGAACCCAGGAATTGGTGGATCGGCCCGAGCCCGGCCCGGCTGCGCAAAGGGCCGCACGAGCCGAAGGTCTGAGCGCCGTGCGGGGTGGCGCCGAGGTAGACCCGTTCGCCGCCGGCCAGACAGACGACGCCGAGCAAAGCCGCGATGGCACAAGCCGCGTCGAGTTTGCTGCGCGGCCCGGCCGGGCCCATCGAAGCGCTGGCATCGACCAGGATCCAGACCGGGACCTCACGTTCGGCGACGAACCGACGCACCAGCAAATCGCCCAGGCGGGCGTAGACGTGCCAGTCGACCCGACGCAGATCTTCGCCGGGAACGTAGGGCACCCAGCGATCCAGCTCGGTGCCGCTCGGGTCGGTACGACCGCGCACACGGGTATGGCCCGGGCGTTCGCCGCCGGCGCGCTTGAGGCGTAGCCGCACCCGATCGAGACTCGACAGAAGGTCGGGCTCGAAGACGCGATCCAGCAGCGTTGCGGCGCTGTTTTTGGCTGGGCTCAGCGCTGCCACGCCCGGCCGACCTCAAGCAGATGAAGGACGATATCGGTTGGCGAGACGCCAGCACTTTCGGCGGCAAAGCTCGGCACGATCCGATGCGAGAGGGCCACGGTGGCGATTGCCTCGACGTCGCCAAACGAGACGTTCACGCGCCCGGCCAGCAGCGCCATTACCTTGGCGCCCAGCACCAGCGATTGCGCGCCACGCGGGCTGGCGCCGAAGCTCACATAGCGCAGCACCTTCTCGTCCTTGCTCGCGCTCGGCACCGTCGCCCGCACCAATCGGGCGACATAGGTTTCGATTTCAGGTGCGACGATAACTTCGCGGACCAGCAGCCGCAGCCGGTTGGCGTGGTCGGCCGCGGCCTCGGGAAACACCGGTGTGATCGTCGGCTGCAGGGCGCCGGTGGTCTCACGCACGATCGCGCGGATCTCGTCCTCACTCGGGTACGAAAGCGGTACCTTGAAAAGAAAGCGGTCAAGTTGCGCTTCGGGCAGAGGGTAGGTGCCCTCCATCTCGATCGGGTTCAAGGTGGCCAGCACAAAGAAGGGCCGTGGCAGAATATGCGTCGTGCCGGCGATCGTCACCTGAAGCTCGGCCATGGCTTCGAGCAGCGACGATTGTGTTTTTGGCGTGGCGCGGTTGATTTCATCGGCCAGCAGAACGTTGGTGAAGACCGGGCCCTGAATGAATTCCATGCGACGGCGGCCGTTTTCGGCCTCCTCCAGAATGCGTGTTCCGGTCACGTCGGCCGGCATCAGGTCGATCGTGAATTGGATGCGGGCGAAGCTCAGACCGAGCGCCTGCCCCAGCGAACGCACGATCAGCGTTTTGCCGATTCCCGGAACGCCTTCGATCAGAACATGGCCGCCGGCGAAGAACGCCACCAGGATCTGGCGCAAAGCCTCTTTATGACCGACGATGACCCGGCCGAGCTGCTCCTCGAGCGCGGCAAAGGACCGCCCGAATTCGGCGGGCGTCGGCAGATCGACTCCGGAATGTTGATTGTCGCTCATTCTTTCCTCTCAAAGAGTTGCTGGATGATGGTTGTGTACTCGCTTGGGATTGGATCGTGACGGACTTGTTGCTCGCCCGCCTGCTCCGTACCGCCGACCTCGGCAATGCGGGAGAGCGGGCGTGCTTCGAGCTCTTCCGCCTTCTCGTCGCCCTCGGCCCGGGCTCCGGCACTCGCCCCAAGGGCAAGTTTGAAGCGCGCGTTGCCACGGCGGTCGGAAAGGTCCAGCGCGGCGTCGGCCAGGGCGGGTCTGGTGGCTGGATTGTCGCCAGCTCCGGGCCCGCCACCCGCGGCCGGGGCCGCGCCGCCTTCCGACGCCATCGTCGCGGCCGGATCTTCCTTGCCGCCGCCACCCGGGGCGGGGCGACCTTTGCCTTCAATTTCTGGGTTTGTCGCACCGCTCTCGCCCGGGCGGCCGCCTTCCGCACCGGGTCCGAGCGGGTCGCCGCCCTCGCCGTCGGTCGGCCTTACCGCCTGCCCTTCGCCATCGTCCTCGACCAGATGCGCCATATTATCGGGGGGCAGCGCGCCGCCTTCCTGACTTTCCTGCGAACCGATATCGGTGCGCGGCAGGTCGCCGCGGAAGCGCTCGGGCACTTCACCCTGCCCACCCTCGCGATTCTGGCCGATCGCGCGCGCCGCAAGCGATTTTTTCCAGGTGTCCCCGAGGCCCTCTTGCAGGCCGGTGACGCTGGAGAGAAAGGCGCTCTCCTCGTCGGTCTCGGAGCCGCCGGCATTGGCGTCGAGCACGTCTGCGCCGGTATTCGCCGGTGCCGTGCCACCGCTCTCGCTCTCGTCGGTCGGCGCGCTCCCCGTTTGGGCAAGCAGAGGTTCAGCGAGGGCGTCGGTTTCGGCCTTGATCTGTGGCGTTTCAGGCGGCGGCAGGCCCGGTGGTGTCGCCGGCAGGAGGGACAGAACGACGGCAGCGAGTGCCGCGGCGGCCAGCAGTGTCGGGCCCGCGGGCCAGGCGCGCAGACCGAGATCGGCGTCCTGCCATGCGACAAGATGGGATTGGTTATCTGCCTGCAATTCGCTCCAGATCCTGGTGTCGGCGGCCGTCGGTGCCGCACTGACGAGCGTCAGCAGGCGTTGATCGAGAGGTGCGTGGGCTTCGACGCGCAGCGCGGCTTCGCGGTTTCCGGCCCAACCGCGGCGGAGCCGGCGCAGTTCGAGCAGTATCACTACCAGAATTGCGGTCGTTGTGGTGACGAGAAGGGTTCCGAAGAGCGCGGTCGGGACCAGACTCGAAGCGGCGGCGAGGCCGACGAAGCCGAATCCTGCAAAGGCCCAGCTTCGACAGGCCATGGCGACAGTGGCCGTGCGATTGAGTCGCGCGGCCACCCGGGAGAGCTGGGTTTCAGGGGTCAAGTTCGATCCGGCGCGACTTGCCGAGAGCCCAAGCCTTGCGCGCGGAACGCTAGGCGAGGTTTCGCAGGCTTTCAACCGGGAGGCGTGGCTTCCGTTCGTCTCGCTGCGTCAGCGGTTCGGTACGGTGTGCCTCGGGCCGCAAGCCGCTGGTGCGGGGGTCGAGAAGCCCGGTTCCGAGGCGCGGATGCGCCCTCCCCGCCTCCTGGGAAGTCGAGCAGCGCTTCGTGCAGGGCTGGAAGCCCCCTTCCGAGGCGCGGATGCGCCCTCCCCACGTCCTGGGAAGTCGAGCAGCGCTTCGTGCAGGACTGGAAGCCCCCTTCCGAGGCGCGGATGCGCCCTCCCCGCGTCCTGGGAAGTCGAGCAGCGCTTCGTGCAGAACTGACGCACCGGTTGTGAGGAGTCGCGAGCAGGGAGTAGGGTGGCTCCTCTGAAGAGCCCGGCGGTGTTCTCGATCCGCCGAGGGGACCCGGGTTCGAAACGAGGGGGCTGACGGATGGCAGATGCTCTGGCAAGTTTAGATGCGACGGCGCAGGCCGAACTGGTGCGCCGGGGCAAGGCAACGCCGCGCGAACTGGTCGACGCCGCCATCGCGCGGATCGAAGCCCTCAACCCGCAGCTCAACGCCGTCATCTTGCCCCTTTTCGAGGAGGCCAGGCGCCGTGCCGAGCGCCCCCTGCCCGACGGACCCTTCCGCGGCGTGCCTTTCCTGCTCAAGGATCTCGACGTCGCCCTGGCCGGGACGCCGAACCATTGCGGCATGCGCTTTCTCAAGCGCATCGGTCATGTCTCGACCAATACCAGCCATCTTGTAAAGCGGTTTCTTGCCGCCGGCCTGGTGCCGGTAGGCAAGACCAATACGCCTGAATTAGGTTTGACCGTGACCACCGAGCCGCTTGCCTACGGAGCGAGCCGCAATCCCTGGAACCTCGGCCACTCGACCGGTGGTTCGAGCGGTGGCTCGGCGGCAGCCGTCGCCGCCGGGCTGGTGCCCTTCGCCCATGCCAGCGATGGTGGTGGTTCGATTCGCATCCCGGCCAGCGAATGCGGGTTGGTCGGGCTCAAGCCTTCGCGCGGCCGGATCTCGCTCGCACCCGAATATGGTGAGTACTGGGCCGGCATGGTGACCAACCTGGTGGTCAGCCGCACCGTGCGCGATACCGCCGCAATTTTGGACTGGACGGCGGGCATGGTGCCGGGCGATCCCTACGCAACGCCACCGCCGCGCCGGCCCTTTGCGGCCGAGTTGGGCGCCTCGCCCGGGCGGCTGCGGATCGGCGTGCTGGCCGAGATTCCCGGTCAGCCGGGTGCCCTGCATGCGGATTGCGTTGCGGCTGTGCAGGGCGCGGCCCGGACGCTCGAATCGCTGGGGCACGCCGTCGAGGAGGCTTACCCGCAGGCGCTGGCGGAAGGCGAAGCAAGCGCGCATTTTCTGACCACCATGACCAGCTGGGTCGCCAGCGCGCTTGACGAGTGGCAGACCGTGACCGGACAGATCATCGACGAAGCCGAACTCGAGCCGGGCACCCGCGTCTATGCCGGGATGGGTCGGCAGGTCAGTGCCGCGGCCTATCTTGCAGCGCAGAAATCGCTTTCGCGGTGGAGCCGGCGCATGGCCGCCTGGTGGGACGAATTCGACCTTCTCCTGACGCCAACGCTTGGCGCGCCACCGCCCGAGATCGGCTGGCTGGTGCCGAGCGAGGACGATCCTGTGAGCACGCTGGCAAAGGTCGCCAACCTGGTGCCCTTCACGCCGCCCTTCAATCTCAGCGGTCAGCCGGCAATTTCGCTACCCCTCCATTGGACGGCGGCCGGCCTGCCGATCGGCGTCCAGGTGGTGGCGGCCTACGCTCGGGAGGATCTTTTGATCGCTGTGGCGAGCCAGCTCGAGGACGCGCGGCCCTGGCGGGACCGGCGGCCGCCGATCCACGCCTGAAGGTCTATCATGACGCGCATAACGGAACCGTCAACGTGGGATGTCGAGCGCGGGCTTGAGTTCGATCGCACGCATCTGTGGCATCCCTACACGTCCATGCGTGAGCCATTGCCGGTGCAGCCGGTGGTCGCCGCACACGGCACGCGGCTCGTGCTGGCGGACGGCCGTGAACTGATCGACGGGATGTCGTCGTGGTGGGCGGCGATCCATGGCTACGGCGTGCCCGAACTGGAGCGCGCCGCGGTCGAACAATTCAAACGCCTGCCGCACGTGATGTTTGGCGGCCTGACCCACCAGCCGGCGATCGAGCTGGCCCGTCGCCTGATCGAAATCACCCCAGCTGGGCTCGAGAGGATTTTTTTCTGCGACTCGGGCTCGGTGGCGGTCGAAGTGGCGATCAAGATGGCGCTGCAGTATTGGGCGAGCCGCGACAACGATCGAAAAACACGGTTATTGACGGTGCGCGGCGGCTACCACGGCGATACCTTCGGGGCGATGGCGGTCTGCGACCCCGAGACCGGGATGCACTCGCTCTTCAGCGCCGTGCTGCCGCGCCACCTCTTTGCCGAGCGTCCGCGCTGTCGTTTCGACGAGCCCTGGGATCCCGGCACGCTTGACGATATTCGCGGGCTTTTGCGCGACCATGCGCACGAGATCGCCGCGATCATCATCGAGCCGATCGTGCAGGGTGCGGGCGGGATGTGGTTTTACCACCCCAATTTTCTGGTCGGACTGCGCGAGCTTTGCGATGAATGGGGCGTGCTGCTGATCTTTGACGAAATCGCCACCGGTTTCGGCCGCAGCGGACGGCTCTTTGCGTCCGAGCACGCCGGCATCTCGCCCGACATCCTTTGTCTGGGCAAGGCCTTGACCGGCGGCACACTGACGCTCGCCGCGACCTTGGCCCGGCCGCGGGTGGCCGACGGCATTTCGGAGGGACGCCACGGCGCGCTGATGCATGGCCCCACCTATATGGCGAATCCGCTCGCTTGCGCGGTCGCGCTCGCCAGCGTGGATCTCCTGCTTTCGAGTGCCTGGCAGGAAAGAGTGGAAGGTCTGGCTTCTGGCTTGAGGGGAGGTCTGGAAGCGGCGCGGGGCTGCCCCGGTGTGGCCGACGTGCGCGTGCTCGGCGGCATCGGCGTGGTCGAGCTGCGCGAACCGGTCGATCCGGTTGCGGCGCAACGCCATTTTGTCGAGCGCGGGGTCTGGGTGCGGCCTTTTGGGCGACTTGTCTACCTGATGCCGCCGTACATCACGCCCGCCGATGAGGTGGCGCAGTTGTGTGCCGCGGTGGTGGAGCTGGCCCAGGCGGGCTGAGCCACGGGCTGGGGCGGACTGGGGGCCTGCTCGGCGGAGCCGTGCGATCAGTCGCCACGCTTCACCACCATCACCTCGAAGCGGCCGTGCGGTCCAATCCACCACGAGGCGGCCCAGCCGGTCAGCGTGAGGATCAGCGCACCCCAGACCGCCGAGCCGAAGCTGCGCAATTCGAAGCCGGGCATCAGCCAAGCGACGATCTCAAGCATGAAGCCGTTGACGACCAGCAGGAAGAGGCCAAACGAGAGCAGCGTGAAGGGCAACGTGAGCAGCACCGCAACCGGCCGGATGACGGCGTTGACGAGGCCGAGCAGAAACGCGGCGAGCAGCAACGCTCCCGACCCCTCGAAATAGATGCCCTCGCTGGTCTCGGCGGCGATCCAGAGACCAACGACAGAAATCAGCATGCGGATCAAAAAACCAGTCATCGATAAAACCCTCCACGTCGGGATCAGCCCGCGTTACGTCCTTGTTGCATCGGTGGCTCGGCGGCCGGAAGGTGGCGCTCGATGAAATGCGCCATCCGGGCAATTGCAGGGATGGCTTCCGGGACCAGCCCAGCCAATTGCTGAAAATCGTGAAAGAGATCGGGGAAGATCTCGAACTCGACCTCGACGCCTGCGTCGCGGGCGCGGCCGGCCAGCTCTGAAATCTGGTCGAGCAGCACCTCGACCCCACCCGCCTGGATATGAAGCGGCGCCAAGCCGTGCAGATCGGCGGAAAGCAGCGCCAGTCGCGGATCGCGGAGTTGTTCTTCGTTGGCATAGGCGCGCGCCCAGCCTTGCAGCAGGTGATGGTCGCCGAAATCGAGATCGGCGTGGTGCAGCATGCTGCCGCTCTCGGCGAGCGGATCGACCCAGGGGCAGATCAATACCGCGCAGGCCGGCAGGGCGGCGCCGGCGTCGCGCAGAGCCAGCAGGGTTGCGAGCACGAGTGCGCCGCCGGCCGAGTCGCCGACCAGCACGACCTCGGCGGGCGGCGTCGTGGCGAGGACCGAGCGTACCCCGGCAAGCACATCATCGTGTGCGGCCGGGAAGCGGTGCTCGGGTGCAAGCCGGTAATCGAGCGAGAGCACGCGCGCGTCAAGGCAAGCTGCCAGGCGGGCGCTGATCTCGGCATGGGTCGAGGGCGAGCCCGCGACGAAGCCGCCGCCATGGGCATAGACGAGAGTGCGCGCACCGCGAATACCGTCCTTCGGCACGAAGCTCTCGGCCAGCACGCCGCCGACGACCACCGCAGCCCGATTCACCCGGCGCAGCATCGGCGAAGGCAGATGCCCGGCGCCCTGTACCGCGCGCAGCCAGGGAATGCCGCGGGTTGTGGAAGCGCTGCACATCGCGCGCAGGACGGTTGCGGCGAACTCGGTGGTCCACGACCAACTCTCGAGACGCGGCCCTTCGCGCCGCCGCCGCCGGGTAACGTCAAAGGCCACACGGGCAGAAATTGCTAGCGCGTCGAGGAGTGCCATGGTCGGTCCTTCGCCGAGTCGGGCAGTTGCTCCGTCCCGGGGCTCAAGCCTATCAGGCCAGGGTTGGTATGTTGCAAGCGCGTGCGGCTTCGACAGCGCATTTCGCCTCGCGGGCACCGGCCGTACGACGCGCGCCGAGCGGTGCCGAGTGCCGCCTCGTTCCACCGCTCGCTCCGCCTCGCGGGCAACGGCCGCGCGCCGAGAGTTGGTCGCTACCGGGCGCCGCCGCTTTCGATAGGCCCGCTGCGTCTCGCGGGCACCGGCCGTGCAACGAACGGAGGCCGATCGCTACCGGGCGCCGCCGCTTTCGATGGCCCGCTGCGTCTCGCGGGCACCGGCCGTGCAGCGAACGGAGGCCGATCGCTACCGGGCGCAGCCGCTTTCGATAGGCCCGCTGCGCCTCGCGGGCAACGGCCGTGCAACGAACGGAGGCCGATCGCTACCGGGCGCCGCCGCTTTCGATGGCCTGATCCGCCTCGCGCCCGGAAGCGTACCTCTGGTAGCCTCGCTGTCGTGAACTTGAGGCTCTGCCAAAGGCCGCTGGAGACGTGCTCGGCGTGATGCGTCGCCTCTCTGCCCTCGGCCTGCCCTGGCTCGGCTTCTATCTGCTGCTGGTGGGGTTGCTCACCTGGCCGCTCGCCGCGCATCTTGCGACGCATCTCCCCAGCACCACCTCACCCTGCAACTACGACAATCTTCATATTGGCTGGGCCATGGCGTCGCAGTGTCATGCGCTGGCCACGCCGGGCGTCGGCTGGGGGCAAGCCAATATCTACCATCCCGTGGGCGATGCCTTGTTCTACGGACCACCAGGACTCGGCGCCCTGCCGCTCTTCGGGTCTGTTTATGCCTTGACCGGCAATCCGACACTTTCCCTGAACGTGCTCTTCCTGCTCGCCAACGCGCTCACGGCGTGGGCCATCCATATCGTCCTGCGCCGCTGGACCGATTCGTCGTTGGCGGGATTTCTGGGCGCTTTTACCTACCTGACCAGCCGCTGGGTCTTGTGGAAATTTTTACCATCGGCGCCGCATTATACCGTGCTCTTCTGGTTCCCGTTTCTGATCGATGCCGCCGCCCGGGCCAGGGGGCGGTGGCGCGATGCTCTCGCGGTGGCGGTGTTGGCGGCGCTGCAATGTCTGGCCGATCCGGTCTATGTCGCGGCCGCAGTGCTGGGGCCGCTTGGCCTCTTGGCGGTTTCGCGCCTCGCCCGCCATCAATCACGAGCCTCGGGGCTGGCCCTCGTTGGTGCGATTGCGATCGCATTTCTGCTGCTGACACCGGTTTATCTGCCCTATATCGCGATCCGTGAGGCGAACCCGGGTCTCGCCACGCAATCGTATTGGGCGCATCCGATTTTCCTGAATGCCGTCCGGCTGCGGCTGCCCTGGGGTTTTCTGGCAGAGACACGCCCAACGAGTTTCGCACCGGGGTTGGTCGGGCTGGTGCTCGCGGGGCTTTTCGTGGCGACGCGAACCTCGCTGGCAAAGGCTGAAACGCTGCGGCGCGGTTTCCAGCACGCCCTGCTCTGGACCTTGACCGGCCTGCTTCTCACCGTGACGCGAACCGTGTTCTGGCAGGGCAGAGAAATCGTCCTGCCGCATGCGGTGCTTTGGGAGTGGTTCCCTTTCCTCGAGAATCTCCGCGCCCAGGAGCGGCCCTCGGTGGCCGCCTTGATCGGCTTCTGCCTGCTGGTCGGACTCTCGTTCCGGGTGCTGGCGATGGAACTCCACCGACTCTTTCGCGGCGGATTTTTGGCCCTCGTCGCGGTGGCGGTGCTTAGCGTCACCATAGTGAGCGGCACCTGGTTGCAATACAGCCGCGGCACCCTGCTTCCGGCAGCCTTGGCGCGCCGTCCGCTGCCGCCCACCTATCCGATCAAGGTCGCGATTGGGCCGACTGATCCGCTACTCGCTGAAATCCGGTCAACCGCTGGACCTTTGCTGGAACTCCCGGTGCTTGGCCCCTTCGATGATTTTATGCCCGACTTCCATGCGGCCGCGATGTACCGCTCGATCCAGCATTGGCGGCCCCTGCTCAACGGCTATGCCAGCTATTGGCCGACAGCCTGGCCCGCCCGGATGCGCCTCGCCGATAAGCTTCCCGACCCGCAAGCGCTTGACACTCTGGTGCGCGAGACCGGCCTAAGCTCGATTCTCATCCATTGCGATTTCCTGCTTCGCCCAGGCTGGTGCGCCGAGTGGCAGGCGATTGCCGCACGCGGTGGCAATGCAAAACTTAGGCTGGTGGCGCAAGAGGGCGACGAACTGCTTTTCGACATACGCCCCCGTTCGTGAGCGCGCCCACCGCTGGGTTTGCCTCGTTGGCGCGCGGCCTGCCTCTTTCAGCAGCCGCGCCCGGACGTTGTCCGGTATCGAGCAAAAGCCGTCAGGGCTGAACCTTGATCTGACCATGGATGCGGCGCACCGCCCCAAGCGCGTCACGAGCCTCGAGCGACACGGGGAAGGTGCCGCTTGTCAGCGGCCGTCCCTCGATCCGAAAATCTATTCCGTCAAGTACCAGGCCGGTCGGCAAGACTCCCGCGACCACGGCCATCCTGATCGGCGGTTGGCCGCCATGCACATGCAGTCTTAGACGGTAGCGTCGCCCTTCTCGCGCGGTGCGGAAGCGTTGCGCGCGCAGATCGAGCGGGCGAGCCGTCGTGATTTCGAAGCTGCGTTCGATGGCACTCCCGACCGCGTCGATCACCCGGATGCTGAAACTTGTCCGCCCCTGCGCTCGGGAGGGTGTTCCGGTGATCCGGCCGGTATCGGCAAGAAAAAGGCCGGTGGGTAGCTCACCCTCGACCACGCGACACAGATAGGGCGGCGTGCCGCCGCTCACCTGAAGATCGGCGACGTAGGGAAGCGCCTGCTCGGCCGCAGGCAGGCTGGTCAGGCCGACGGTGAGATTCTGGATCGTGCCCTCGAAATAACTAATGGCGCGGGCCCAGGCTGCAGGCCCGATATGTTCGCCGATCCGCCGCCCCGGCAGGTCGTCGGCCGGCGGATGGATGCCGCCCCAGATGCGCGAGAGCGAGCATTGGTCCGAGGCGTCATAATAAGAAGCCCATTGCAGGACGACATCGACGCTCGGGCCCTCTTCAAAGACCAGGAACTGATTTCGCCGTGCGGGGAATTCGCCGAGGCCGCCGGGGAAAAAGGGCGAACCTGTCAGCCGGTGCAACACCACCGCGGCCGTTCGGCTGAAGGTGCTATGGCCTGAAATATAGCCGGCAAACGGCGGCGTCACGAATGAGATTCGCTGGTAGGGCCACCATCTCGAAGCCAGGATCCAGCCCGCGCCGGCGGTGTCGGTCTGCACGTTATCGATGGCCGCATGCCCCTGCCATGTGTTGAGAGCGATCTCGCCCTCGTGCCCGCGCAGATGGCGATGACGCTGGCGAAGGCGCGTTGTCGCGGACGTCACCACCTCGATGATGCCCGGATGCAAGCCGATGCCGTCTGGGTTGTAGGAAAGTGCCGTCGGATCTGAACTCTGCCCGCGCGCCGCCAAGGCCCGGATTGCCGAGATCGGGCGGACATAATCGTAATAACCCTTGATGCTCCAAGCCGAGATGGCGGCGTCGTGCATCGCCCCGCCCAGCGCCAGATAGGCCTTCACATCCCATTGCAGATCGTCGACGATCGGTCCGCTGCCACCGATGCGCTTCTCGAGTCGGGGGTCGTCACTCACGTGATTCAAAATGACGAACCAATGTCCGGGTGGCGTTTCGGATTGCGGCCCATCCGCCCAGAATTCAGCCAGCACGCGTGCATAATCGCCGCGCGGCACGACTTGTCGGGCATAGGGCAGGCCGGTGACGGGATTCGCCGCGTAGCCCGCGCCGTTGTCGCCACCTTCTTCAAAATCGTAGAATGTTCGCGGATCCCCATCCGCTTCGGGCACGCGGGCTGCGCCCATCGAAGCCGGAGAAATATCCCAGAGCACCTGATCGTCGGGATCGAGATGACGGGCCCAGGCGGCCACCAACTCAAAGCCCCATTTATAATCCTCGGCTTCGGAAGTCCCGAGTCGGGGCGGCGGTCCGGGGTCGTTCCAGACCGGCCAGCGCGAGCCGTTGCGCTCGCGCATCGTTCGATCGCCCGCGCCCATGGCGAAGGGGACTACTTGACCCCATTCAGGGCTCAGAAAGGGCGGATAGCCGCCGACCACTGGGAAGCCGTTCTGGTCAATAAAAAAAGAGAGCCCGAGCGGCTGCCAGCGGTTCAGGTCGACGATATTCGGGTTGCCGGGGAGGGCCGGCACAAGTGCGGGGTTGACGGGCGCATAGACCCGGCTGGCATAGCCGCCGCTCTCGTTGGCGCCATCGTTCAGGCCAAACTCCAGAACCCGTGCCGCGATGCGGTTGCCGATTGCCGCCGGCGTATTGCCGAGCGTCGTGGTCACCGTGGGGGAGTAGCCGAGGCGCGCCATCTCGGCGTCGTAGGCAGGAAGGCTTGACCCGGCACCCGGCGAGGCGCCGAAGCGTGCCCGCAGCACGCGGTAGCTGGCGTAACTCAGGGCCTCTTCCCGCGCGGCGCGGCTGTTGGACGCGGTGTATTTCTCGCGCAGCAGATAGCCCGAGGCGTCTGCGTCAAAGGCCGCCCACGCATCCCACATCGCAATCGATACATGGAACAAATTACGCGCGTGGATGGTAGGCTTGCCATAGTCCTGGCGAACCGATTCGAGCAGCAGCTCGTTCCAGCGTCGGGCGACAGATTGGGCTGCAAAGGCGCTGCCAGTGCCAACGAGCAGGAACGCGCCCATGCCGAGGAGAAAAATGAAGCGCCGGATCCGATGGGAGAACATATTCAATCTTTTTTGTTCCTGGTTGAGCAGCAGAAATCCGCCGCGCTGCAAGAGTCGGGGCGAGGCCGACCAAGGCTCGGTACCGCCGAGCAAGCTAGCGCATCGAGGGGCTGGCGGGCCAGAGATTATTCCCAGCCGGGTGAAGAGTCAGGCCGCGGCCCGACCCTTTTCCGAGTCTTCGAACACCAAGGGCGGAGGCCGCTTGCTGTACCTCGGAGCGCAGGCCAGAGGGGCCGCCCTTCAGCTCGGTGGTGTAGTTCAACGAAAGTTCGTCGCTTCAAGCGCCCGGTCGAGGGCGTCGCAGGCTTCCGGTCGGCGGGCACAAGCGACGGTCAGCGCGAGTTGATCTGCCGGCGGCGGGGCCTCGATCTCCCACAGGCTATCGACCACGTCGCCCGTGCGCGGGTCACGAGTCCGGGCCAGCAGGCGCAATCCGGCCGGAACCGCCCAGGCCTCGCGTTCCGTCGGCGAGAGCCGCTCTTCGTGGAGCAGAATGCGACGAAGTCCGGTGGTGCGCGCCAGCGCCTCGAGCACCGCCCGATCGGGCAGCCGGGCAGCCGCGTTGCTCAGTCGGGTCCAGGAGCGCGGGGTGTAGCCGCTGCTGCCGTTGAGCAGCGGATGGTGGTGGTCAAGCGTTGCCAGCATGGCGCGGGCCGTCGCCACGCCCTCGGGATCCTTCAGCGGCAGCTCGAGCAGAGGTGCGGGAGGCAGCCCGGCCAGGGTTTCGTAAATTTGTGGCTGACGACTGCCCAGCGCTGGTGTGTGGACCGGCCAATGCGCCCCGACGAGTCCGTAGTCAAGAGCGATCAGGCCGACCAGCACCGCACAGACCAGGCTTTGCATGGCGGTCGATGCGGCGGCGAGGCGGGGTCCGCGCAGTAAACGTTCGGTGCCCAGTCCCACCAAAATCGAGAAACCCAACGCAACGACCAGGGAAAAGCGGTGTGGGGCACGCATTCCCGAAAACCCCGGAACGATCGAGGCGGCGAGCCGCCAGGGTTGCGGCAGGGCTAAGCCTCCGATCTCAAGCTCGGGTCCGAGCGCAAAGACCCATCCGGCGGCGAGGACCAGGGTGGCCGCGAGCTTGCCGTCAAGCCCCGGCAGATCACGCGAGCTGGGCCGCAACGCCAAGGCCGCCAGACCGAGCGGCAGCAGCCCGAGCCAGGCGTGCCCGCCGCGGGTGAGCCGGAAGCCACCCTCCCCCAGGAGCCAACCCGGAACAAAATAGTTGAAGACCGGTCCGTTCGAGAGCCAATGCAGGAAGCCCGGGATGGCCGCGTAATCGGGCAGCATTTCGCCGGCTCGAACCCGCAGATAGGGCAGGCTGAGCAGGGCAAAGGGCAAGGCCGCCAGCACGCCGGCACTGCCGACGGCTAGCCAGCCCCGGCGGTGCGTCGTATGATCAAAAAATCGGCCGAGCAGCCACGCGGCCGTTGCGACCAGGGCCATATAGGCGAGGTAGTAGGACGAGAGCATCTCGAGCAGCAGGAGGCCGCCGGCAATCACCGCCCAGCGCGCCTTGCCGCTCGTCCTTGCGTGATCAAGCGCCACGAAGGCCAGAAGAAGCCATTGCATCGCGAGAAGGTGGGGATGGAAGAGCAGGTCGGTGCGGGCGGGAGCGAAGGCAAAGACGAAGCCGCCCAGGCCGGCGGCAAGACTTCCGGTGCCGAGATGACGCAGCAAGACTAACATTGCAGCCCCCGAAAGTGCAATATTGGAGAGAAGCAAAGCCTGGTAGGCCGCAATCGGGCTCCTGGTCATCGCGAGCACCGGACCGTAAACCGGTAAAGCGCCGATTGCATGCTCGGCATAGGCGAGCGCATCGGGTGCCGGGTGGAAGACCGCTGGCTGAAAAAGCTCGGTCGGTGCGGTGGTGAGCGTCTGCCAGCCGAAGGACCAGATCCACATCGCGAGGGTTTGATCGCGTTGCATCGCCAGGCGGTCGCGCGGCCCCGAGAAATAGCCGAGCCAGGCGCGGTCGGAGTCAAGTAATGTAACCATTGGATCGGCGAAGAGGGGATCGAAGAGCAGGATGGCGAGAAGGGCGAAGATCGCCGTCGCGACAAGGCCTTCGAGCGCGAGCTGGCGCCACCGCACCAACCGGCAATAGCACGATGCAAAGCAACGTGTCGCGTTTTCGAGCGCGAAACGCACCTCGATCACTTTCCGCGTGCGCGCAGGGCGGCGGCGGCGGTGGCGGGATCAATCGAGCGCAGATGCAGGTCGCGCTGTGGGAAAGGCAGCGCAATATCTGCCGCCCCGAGGGCGTCGTGGATCTGCAGAAGAAGCTGACTGCGCGTCAGCAGATAATTCGGCGGTGCCGAGAGCCAGACCCGCAACTCAAAATCGAGTGAACTTGCGCCGAAACCCGCGAAAAGCCCGACGGGACCAGGATCGGCGAGAATCTCTGGATGGCTTGCCGCAACCTGAAGCAGGATCTCGAGCACGCGGTGCGGATCGGTCCCGTAGGCCACGCCGACCGGGATATCGACCCGCCGCCGGGCATCACTCAAGGTCCAGTTGGTCACGGCTCCGGAGACGAGGTCGCCGTTGGGCAAAATCACTTCGGCGCCGTTGAACGTGCGCAGCGTGCTGGAGCGGATGCCGATCCGGGAGACGGTCCCGAGCACGGTATTGATCTCGACGGTGTCGCCGGGCTGAATGGGGCGCTCGAAGAGCAGGATCAAACCAGAAATAAAGTTGTTGACGACATTCTGCAAGCCGAAACCGATACCGACCGAGAGAGCGCCGATGACGATCGCCAGGCTGGAAAGATCGATTCCCACGGCAGACGAGACGAAGAAGACGCCTCCCAGCACGATTCCATAACGGACAAGTATTGAAAGCGCATTCGGGATGCCACGCGGCAGGTCGAGGCGCGGCAAGGCGTCCTCTTCCAGCACGTAGCGGGCGACCTTGGCGATGATGAAGACGAGCCAGAGGCCGAAGCCAAGGGTGATGGCGCCGCGCAGCGACAGGTTCATCGTCCCGACGTGCAAGGTTGCCTGCAGGAGGTCGGGCAGGCTTGCCCGCAACACGCGCATCGAAGGTCCATAATTCAACTGGCCTTCAAACCAGCCGAGAACCGCAGCCGCGTCGATCAGCCGGAAGATGAAGTTCCGCACGGCCAGCCGGTGTGTCCGGATCGATTGGAGAGTGAGCAGAAATCGCGATCGCAGCAACAATGCGACCAGTCCCTTGGCGACCAGGGCACCGGCCGCCCATACGAGAACCATGCCGACCAGATTGATCGTCCACAGGCAGGCCATTCGCGCAAGCGAAACATTACCAATGACGTTGGCCGCCAGAGAGAGCATAAATGCTGCGGCCATCCCCCAGAAAACGAATGAGGCCACGACCCTCGTTGTCCTTGAAAGGCTGAGTTCGGACAGAAGTCGGCGGGCTCGCCGGGCCCAGGCGAAGCCGAGCGGCGCTAGCGTCAGCAGGAGCAGGCGTTCGACCGTCGAGAAGGGCGGCAGGCTGTCGGTGACCAGGGCGCCAAGCGAGAGCAGGGCCAGCCCAAGCACCGATGCTTTGTTGGCGAAAAGACCCCATCGCGGCAGAAGTCGCACGCTCGCGGCAAGCACGACCATCATCAGCAGGTCGCGAACGGCGGTCGGCGCGTCAGGATGAAAAATTGGTATGAGGAATAATCCGCCCACTACGGCTGCCGCGACAGGGCGACGCAGAACCCGCAGGGGATCGTCCCCGATGTTCGGCCGTCCAGTCGCAGCGACGTCGGTGTGCCGACCGGCGGCCGCAAAGAATGCCGCCAATGCGAGCAGGGCCAGTATCTGCAGGACAAAGCGGTTGGTCTCCGCCCGCGAATAGGCCGAAACCGAAACCGACAGCTTTTGCCAGGCCGAAGCGGTCTGATCGACCAGACCCAGATCGATTCGGGAACGTCGTGCCAGCGCCCAGAGCGGCGAGCTGTCGGCGACCAGCAGCCGGCCCGCGAATCTGGATCGGCTCTCGGAAAGCTGGTCAATCTTTCGTTCCACCGTTGCTCGGGCGGCACCAATCCTGGCCTGCAGCGCCAGCAGGCGATTGCGCCGTTCGGTGACGATCCGGCCGGTATCCTTGATGGCCTGCAGGGTCGTTCCGGTCTGAGCGACGAGTGCCGCCGGAATATCGCCCTGACGCAGAGTCGAGCGCGTCGCTGTCCAGCGCGTTTTCAGTTGCGCAACCTGGGCAAGCGCCGCCTCGATCCGATCTACCTCACCATCGAGTTGTCGACGCCAGTCTTCGAGCTGGCGACGCTGGCTCGCCCACTCGATCTCAAGATCTTCGAGCTGGCTTGGGGCCGGCTTGTTCCCAAGTATTTTTGAAGTCTCGATCTCTGCGGCGTCGATTGCGAGGGCACTCCTGGCGAGCGCCGCATCAAGGCTGCCAAGGTCGACGCCTGGGTTTGTCGCGACGTCGATCCCGCGCAACTCGTTGAGGGTGCGCTCGGCCTGCGCGGCCACTTGCGCGACGGGGAGAGCGAGCGGCGTAGGACTCGGCAAGGCCGTGACGGCCGGCTCGACGGCTGTGGCACCGAAGCCCTGGGCGAGCGCCGGTCGGTCGCCGAGGGCGGCAAGGGCAAAGAGCGCGAGCAGCAGGCGAGCGGGCTTTGGCTGCGTCACGGCGTCGCTTTACCAGCGAGGGGAGGCAAGGTGCGAATGCGGGGCGCAAATGCGGTGCCGGCAGGGTCGGCGGGAAAGCGGGATCCGGTCTGCTTTCTCGGCGCAGCAGGTCGAGAGCCGCGCCTGCGCTGCGCCAGGCCGGGGTACCAGTTCGTAACGAGGGCGTAGCAGGTCGAGAGCTGCGCCGGTGCTCCGGCTGGCGTGCCTCGACCGCGAGGCGGCCTCTCAGCGCCGCGAGCCGACCAGCGCCTGCACCGCTTCGCCGAGGCCGTCCACCGAGAGCTCGTACATGGGAAAGAGCTGACTGATGGTGCGGCAGGTGTGGTAGTTGTCCCAGAAGCGTTTCTCTTCTGGATTGACCCAGACCGCGCGGCCGAAATGCCGGCGCACGCGGTGCAACCATTCGATGCCCGGCGTCGGCGAGGTGCGCCAGGGGTCGACCGAGCCATTGGCCTCGAAAAGTTCGGCCGGGTGCATGCCGGCGTCGCCCACCACCACGCATTTCCAGCGGTCGTCGAGCCGCCGCAGCAGGTCGCTGGTCGCGACAGCCGAGTCCCGGGTGAGTCGGGCGTCGCGGTAGACCTGGTCGTAGATGCAGTTGTGGAA
>VFKT01000091.1 GCA_009885395.1 Deltaproteobacteria bacterium
CACGATCCGGATTTGCCCGGACGCGTGTGTGGCGCCGCCGAGCCAACCGAGAACGACCTGATCGTCAGCGGTGACGACCGACAGGGGGGCGGCTCCACCGGGCAGCATCAGCTCGGCATCAACCCCAAGCTGCAGGGGTCGAGACAAGGATTGACAGGTGGCGAGGCTCGGCAGCAGCAGAAGCGAGGCGAGCCTCCCGAGTTGCGCTGCCCCGGGCCACGCGAAGACCCTTGATGTGGCTTTTTTCATGTACTGACGGCGATCATCGCAGAAAGAAGGGCCTTGCCAAGACGGCGCCGACGCTCCCCAGCCTGGACCTTCCGCCCGGGGCTACGGGTGGCGTCTTTCTCGCCGCGGGACGCAGAACCAGATGCGAGAGGGGGGACTTGAACCCCCACGAGTGTTACCCCACTGGCTCCTGAGACCAGCGCGTCTGCCAATTCCGCCACTCTCGCGGTTCTTGCTTTGCGCCTACCAGTCGAGCCGTGGTCCTTCAACGGATTACTGGACTACCCACTCCTCCCCACCGCCAGCAGCGAGCTGCGGTGTGGCCCGATCCAGGGCTGCGCCGCGATGGAAAGCTGCTTTCCGGGTTGGCGCGCAGGAGAAGAGCCGAAGTGTGGCTCGCTCTCCGGTTGTGCCCCCTCTGGGGTGGCGGGCCGGGCCGCCACCCGAAGGCTCAAAGGGCGTCGGTTCCGCGTTCGCCGGTGCGGATGCGGACAGCGTCGTCGACGTTCAGGACGAAGATCTTGCCGTCTCCGATGCGGCCCGTCCGGGCTGCCTCCAGGATGGCCTCGGTGACCTGGCGCACTTTGGCATCGTCGACCAGGATCTCGAGCTTCACCTTGGGCAAAAAGTCAACGACGTACTCAGCGCCCCGGTAGAGTTCGCTGTGGCCCTTTTGGCGGCCGAAACCCTTGACCTCACTGACCGTCATGCCCTCGCAGCCAGCGCGGGCGAGGGCTTCCTTTACCTCATCGAGTTTGAAAGGCTTGATGATCGCTTCAATTTTTTTCATCGCATGCTCCTTCAGTTGGCCCGCGATCGGGCTTGTCGCATTTAGATTTGAAAACACTGGGGTTCCGATCAGGCCCTACTCGCGGAGGTTCCCGCTCCGATGGATCGCGAAGTCCGGGTACGCGAGAGCGCCCATTTCGGGGCCGTCGAGACCTTCGATTTCGACCTCGGGATCGACCCGCAGCGGCGTGATCAGATTGCTCAGCTTGAACCAGCCCCAGGCCATGCTGAAGCCGAAAACCGCAACCACCACGGAGGCGAGCAGCTGCGCCAGGAACTGCGAGCCGTCGCCATAAAGCAGGCCGCGCACGCCGTCGGAGCCATAGCCGCTGATGAAGCTCTCACGGACGACGCCGTTCCAGCCCGCGCCATAGTGGCCGTTGGCGAAGATGCCGACTGCGAGCATGCCCCAGAGACCATTGACCCCATGCACCGAGATTGCGCCGACGGGATCGTCAATACCCCGATTTTCGAAAAAGAACACAGACAGCACGACCACCACACCGGCAATCGTACCGATCAGGGCCGCAGCCCAGGGATCGACGAAGGCGCACGGCGCGGTGATCGCCACCAGACCCGCCAGCATGCCGTTGCACAGCATGGTCGGATCGGGCTTCAATCCCTTGGCCCAGAGGGTCAGCATCGTTGCGGTTGCACCCGTGGCACTCGCCAGCAGCGTATTGACGACGACGAAGCTGATCCGCAAATCTGTGCCAGACAGGGTCGAGCCGGGATTGAACCCAAACCAGCCGAAGGCAAGGATGAAGGTGCCGGCGACGACCATGGGCACACTATGGCCCGGCATGGCCTGAGGCTTGCCGTTGATGAACTTGCCACGGCGCGGCCCGATCAGGATTGCCCCAGCGAGACTGATGGCGCCACCCATTGCATGCACGACGCTTGAGCCGGCAAAATCGACGGCACCATGTCCCCAGCCCCAGTTCAGGCCGGCCTG
>VFKT01000064.1 GCA_009885395.1 Deltaproteobacteria bacterium
AATCGCAGGATGGGCCAGATCTCGTGTCCCACTCTCCAGGATCCATATCGTCCAGAACCCCATCGAGCTCCGAACGTGCGGCTCGGCCATCCCGGACCGCTCGAGCGATCCGCGGATCGTTGCGGTCGGACGTCTGGGGCACGAAAAAGCTTTTGACGTTCTGCTCGACGCGTTTGCGCAGGCCGCAGCCGAGCTTCCCGAGTGGACGATGCAGCTCATCGGCCACGGACCCGAGCGCGACGCGCTGGTTGCCCAAGCCGCCCGATATGGGCTGACCCAAAGGGTGAAGTTCTCCGGAAGGCAGCGCGACCCCTGGGCTGGCATCGGACCGGCCGATCTCTTCGTGCTGCCCTCGCGTTACGAAGGCGAACCCAACGCCCTGCTCGAAGCGATGGCCGCCGGCGTACCCGCAATCGCCTCCGACGCCTGCGGCCTCCTCGAGCATGAGGTGACGGGGCTCGTGTTTCCGGTGGATGACCCAAGCGCGCTCGCGGCAGCGATTCTCCGACTCGCCCATGATCGGACACTGGCGGCCCGCCTCGCAGAGAATGCCCGCCGAAGTCTTGAAGGTCGCTCGCTCGACGAGATCAGCAAACGCTGGGACGCCGTGTTTGCTTCGATCGGCGTCGGCCTGCCGCCGGGCTAGCTCATTCCAATTCGACGAGCTCGATCACGTAGCTGCGGCCGTTGGTCTGCGGATTGCTGCCGTCCGACGAGGAGAAATAGAGCGCCGTCTGCCAATGCGAGTGGGCGCCGCCGCCCTCCTCTCGAATGTTCTGATGCACGCTGTTCGCCGGGCCGAGTTCCTTGCCATCTTCGGTAAGTCGGAGACGGCTGGGCGGGCTGCCGGGCTTGCCGTTCGAAAACGGCTCCCACTCCGCCGGCAGCGCAACTATCCACGCCAGTCCGTTCTCGGCCCGCATCGCGGCCGGATCAAGCGCAAGCGCCTCCGGCGGGACAGCCGCATCGTCGGCCCCGGCCTCGTAAGCCTCTCCACCCGGCGCCACCGACGGCGCCTCGGCAACCGGCACCGCCCCCGGCAATCCCGGCTGCCCAGCCGGAACTTCCTCGGCCACGATCTCAACGACATCGTCCCGCGACGGGCTCGGCTCGCAACCCGCCAGCGCCGCCGCGACAAACGCACTCGCGAGAACGCCCCTTGCTCCGGCACCAACCCCCAGCCGCGAACGCTCAACCAACGTCATAATCATGCCCATTCCCGCCTCCTGCCATGAAACCCGCATTCACACAAATCCGAAATTCAAAACGCAGGCGCCCGCCGCCCTGCCGCCCCGCTCACCGCCGCCCCAACCGCCGCCGCAACCCCTGAGCCCACCGCCACGAACGTGAACTCTGAATAGCCGTGATCAGCCGATCGCGATGCGCCACCTGGTCGATCAGCTCGCGGCGCTCCGCTTCGAGCACCGCGATGCGCCGCTCAAGATTCCCGATTTCTTCGCGTTGCCGCAGCTGCACCTGCTTCGCCATCTCGAGGTCGAACCCCGCCTTCTCGAGTTCAACCCCGAGCCGGCCAATTTCCGCTGCGAGCTGCGCCGTCCCGGGCCCCGGTCCCGCTTCGTCAACCGACATGATCAAGAGCACTAACCACAGCCGGACAGAACGGCGCAAGCCAAGGGGTTCGGATTTGTCGGCCGACCGTGCTGCGCCCGGCACCGCCAACGAGCCGAAAGAGTCGCCCGCTCACGCCCGGCTCGGCACAACCCGCGCCCGCTCGATTCCCAGATCCAGGTCCGTCCCCCAGACCTCCCGAAACCGCAATCCGGACAGAAGAACCAGGCTGGATGCATCCGTCCTGGGCACCTGGATCCCTGCGGATCCTCATTCTCCACTCCTACGCAGCCTTCCATTTCATCGCAGGCTTCTTCCGCGATTGGGCGCACTCCCTCAGGTAGAGATTGATCAGCGTCTGATAGGGGATCTCTGCGTCCTCGGCCAACTTCTTGAAGTACGCGAGGATATCCGCATCGAGTCGAATCGTGATCTGTCTCTTGAGGCGCTTCGCATAAGGGTTCGGCTGGGCGTCTGAAAAATCATATTTGGTTCTCATTTTTTCGACCTTCCTTCATAAGACAAACGCTCGGTTCGCTCAGCCCGTCGAGCGGAAATGATCCGGATCACAGAATCCCGTTGACGGTAGCAATGGCAGACCACGAGGGTTCGGAGCGATCCACTCAGTCCGAGCAACAGGAACCGGTCTTCGTCCCGCGAGCCATCCGGGTCGGAGATCAAGACTGCGCGGTCATCGTAGAAAACGCTCCGTGCCTCCTGGAACGAGACGCCGTGCTTGTTCTGATTGGCGGTATTCTTGCTCTCGTCCCACTCAAATCGCAGATCGCGCACAAAGCGATGAAGTAACTACCCTATAACTACAGATCAAGCCGCCGCAGCCAAAAGAAGCGGATTTGAACGAGTCGCGGATTTTCCGAAGCTTCGCGATCCCCTGGGGCAGGAGGCGGCCCGCTCGCCCTGGTCAGCACAACCCGCGCCCCCCTCGAGCTTGCGGTCCTTGCCTGCGTCGTGTGTGGGAGGAGCCATGCCCCCGCTCCGCCGCCGCACCCGCCGATCCCGCATGCTGGCCGTGGCCGGCGTGCTGGCGGCGTTTGGCTGTCAGCCACCCCCCGACCGCGATCTCGTCCTCTCGCCGGTGGCCCGCCTGGTCGATATGGTCGAGCCGCCGCTGCCCGGCGATCATGTCTGCGGCATCCGCTTCGATGTGCGACCGACGCTCGGCTGCATCAGCACCGTCGAGCTCTTCAACGCCGAGATCATACCCGATGCCGACAGCCGGATCGGTGTCACGGTCAAAATCCCGGCCGCTCTGCGGACCGCTTCTCTGATCATCATCCCGGCGGTCGTTTCAACCAAAAAACCAGCGACCCTGACACTCGATCGAACTCTTCTCGTCAACCCGGGCGAAACGCTCGACTTCGCAGCAACCGTGCCAGAGTTCGCCCACCTTGGCCCGGTCAAACTGCTGCTTCACGCAGCTCCTGCCCGGTCCACCTTTCCCACCTGGACGAGCAAGACCCTTGATATCGAAACGGGCTCCGAGTTTCGCGTCGCTCTCGGTCTGCATCCCGACCTGATGAAGGCCGGAGCCGGGCCGGTGCATTTCAGGCTCACCGCCAGCGTGCTCGACCGCCGATCGCCCGGCCCGGCTTCAGTCGTGGCCGCAGAGGACTCTGTCCTCCTGCTCGACGAACTCGTCGATCCCGATCAAGCAACGCGCGGTTGGATCGAGCGACGAATTGGACTCGACGCCCTGGCCGGGCAGCGGGTTCGGCTGCACTTCTCCAACCGCTTGCCGGTTTCCCTGAAGGACACGCCGCCCGCAGCCGGCACGAGCGCCGCTCTCAGGCCCGCTTTCAGCGCACCACTCTGGGGCGCACCGCGCATCCTCGCGCCAAGACCGCGCGGAGCGCATCGCAACGTCATCCTGCTCTCGCTCGACACCATGCGCGCCGACCTGCTCGGGCGACACGAGAAGGGCCGGGACGTCACGCCTGTGCTCGACCAGCTCGGCCGCGACGGCGCCGTATTCTTGGATACGATCTCAACTTTCCCCTCGACCACCGGCTCCCATATGAGCATCCTCACCTCGACCTACCCGGCTCAGCATGCGGTCACCTTTCCCGCTGAGCGCCTGCCCGGATGGATTCCGACACTCACCGAAACCATGGCGGAAGGCGGCTACGCGACGGCCGCCTTCACCGAGAACGCGATGATCAGCGCCGCAAGCGGATTTGCACGCGGCTTCGATGTCTTCACCGAAGAAAAGCGCGCCGACGGTCATGTCGCCGCAGGCGCCATCGCCGAGACTTTGGCGCGCGGCATGCGCTGGATTCGGGCCAACCAGAGCAGTCCCTTCTTCGTCTTCCTGCATACCTATCAGGTCCATAACCCATACTTGCCACCGCCCGATTTCGACGTCTTCCTGCCGAGCGACGACGTGCCGAAAGGGCTCAATAAAGCAGAGCGGCGCCAGCGCCAAACCACGCGAATGTTCGCCCGCTATCTGGGCGAGATGCTCTACGCCGACTCCCGGATAGGCGCGTTTCTGCGCGAACTCGATACCCTCGACCTGCTTGACGAGACTCTTTTTGTTGTAACGGCCGATCATGGCGAGGCCTTCGACGAGCACGGCAAGCTCGGACATGGCTTCAGCGTCTTCGAGGAGCAGATTCGGGTCCCGCTTCTCCTCTGGGCGCCCGGCCTCGTGCCGCCGGGGGTGCAGGTCACGCATCAGGTTTCGGGAATCGACGTGGCGCCGACCATCCTCTCGCTCGTCGATCTCGAGCCGCCCGCCACCTTCCTCGGCAGCAGCCTCAAGCGCTTTTTCACCAACGCAGGCGAACCGCTGCCCCAGCCGGTGCATTTTGCGGAGGCGGTCGACAAGCCGAAGAAGGGCCAGTCCGTAAGGGTCATCGCGGCGCGCGATGGCCGCCATAAATGGATTTTTGGCGCCGAAAGCAGCACAGCGCTGCGGATTTATGATCTGAAGGCCGACCCGCATGAGCGCCATCCACTCAAGGACCAGACGCTTGTCGAGAAGGGGCGACCCTTCTGGCACCAGTTGCGCCGGCTGCAGACCGCCGCCCAGCAACGGACGCGCGACGAACTGGCTTCCTCTGCCGATCAACCCGCCGCGCCAACCCTCGACGCCGACACCACCCGCAAGCTCCAGGCTCTCGGCTACATCGATCCCGCGCAAGCCGAAAATCAATAACCCGCAGCGTGCTCGCGGAGGTAGCCCTCCATGCGCTCTCGCTCGACGTCGCCGAGCACGACGCGGCCGCCGATTTCGCGGCCGTGCAACCATTCCATGATTTCGCGCACTGTGACAATCGCAAAGGTCGGCATATCGAAAACCCGCGCGATCTCGACCAGCGCCGGCTCGTCGCCCGTGCCGCGCTCCATGCGGTCGACCGAGACCACCAACCCGGCGAGTTTGATGGCACCACCGGCCCGCAGTAAAGGTACAGTTTCACGGATCGAGGTCCCGGCGGTGGTCACATCTTCGATGATGAGCACGCGATCGCCATCGGTCGGCGTGTGACCGACCAGCAGCCCGCCCTCGCCATGCTCCTTCGCCTGCTTGCGATCGAAGCAGAAGGCGATGTCGCGACCGGTCTGTTCGGCGAGCGCCATCGCCGTCCCCACCGCCAGCGGGATGCCTTTATAGGCCGGTCCGAAGAGGACGTCGAACCGGTCGCCAAGGTTGGCCAGGATGCAGCGGGCATAGAGAGCGGTCAGCCGGCGAAGCTGGCCACCGGTACGGTAGAGGCCGGTATTGACGAAATACGGGCTTTTGCGCCCGCTTTTCAGGACGAAATCGCCAAAGCGAAGCACCGAAGCCTCCACCATCAGCTCGATCAATTCGCGTTTGTATGCCGCCAGTTCTGCTGCCATCGCGCCTCCTTTGCCCGATCGGGGTAAGGCCCGGCAAGCCCCCCAAGACCTTTGCCTGCCCCGCGGCTGCGTTGCACCCACCAACGTGGCGCGTTCGGGCAGGGTCTCGCCCCTTGTGCCCGCCCGCGTGCCCCGCCCACTGCGTTGCACCCCTGCCGGACAGCCGTTAGGGCTGCCCGCCGAACCACCCCCTCCCAAAAGCGAGACCAAAAGATGGCAGAATCCAACGGCTTCAACCGCTTCGCCGGCACTGACGGCTATATCGCCTCGAACCCGCTCGTCGACGCAGTCAATTGCGCGATTGCTCTGCAACGCCCGCTCTTGATCAAGGGCGAGCCGGGCACCGGCAAGACGGTGCTGGCCCAGCACGTCGCCGAAGGCCTCGGCATGCCGCTGCTCAAATGGCATATCAAATCGACCAGCAAGGCGGTCGACGGGTTGTACGTCTACGATACCGTGCAGCGGCTCAACGATAGCCGCTTCGGCGGCGGCAATGTCGGCGACATCCGCTCCTACATCAAGCTCGGTCCGCTGGGACAATCCTTCGCCGCCGAAGAGCGACAAGTGCTGCTGATCGACGAAGTCGACAAGGCCGATCTCGAGTTTCCCAACGATCTCCTGCGCGAACTCGACGAGATGCGTTTCACGATCAACGAAACCAGCGATGACGTCGCCGCCAAGCACCGCCCGGTCGTGCTGATCACGTCGAACAACGAAAAAGAACTGCCCGACGCCTTTCTGCGCCGCTGTGTTTTCCATTTCATCGAGTTTCCCGAGCCGGCTCTTATGCGCCAGATCGTGGCGGTGCATCATCCGCATCTCGACGCCAAGCTGCTGGATCAGGTGTTGATCAAGTTCTACTGGCTGCGCGAGCAGAAGGATCTCCGTAAACGGCCCTCGACCTCTGAACTGGTCGACTGGATCGCGGCGCTCCTGCGTTCAGGCTTGTCGCTCGACAAGCTCGAAGAGCATATCCCCTTCGTCGGCGCCCTGCTCAAAAAGGAGCAGGATATCGAGGCGTTGAAGACCTTCGACGGACGCGGCGGCAAATACCCCAAAGCGTGGTCGGACCTCGGCCCCCGCTACCAGCAGTAGGCGCGAACAGCGCCCCTGAAACGCGCCCAAAATGTTCCTCGATCTCTTCTACGGCCTACGCGAAGAAGGCGTGCCGGTCTCGCTGCAGGAGTGGCGCGGCTTCCTGGAATCGCTAGAGCTGGGCCTGCACGGCTCGAACCTGGAGCGCTTCTACCACCTCGGCCGGGCCTGTTTGATCAAAAGCGAGACCTGGTTTGACGCTTACGACCGGGTCTTCCTGAAGGTTTTCCGCGGCATCGAAGGTTCGCTCGACCAAGTCACCGATGAATTGATCGACTGGCTGAAGGATCCAAAGAACCTGCCCGAGCTGACGCCCGAGCAACTCGCCGAGCTTGAACGGCTCAGCGGCGACGAGGTGATGCGGCGCTTCCTCGAGCGGCTGGCCGAACAGGACGGTCGCCATGATGGCGGCGATAAATGGGTCGGCACCGGCGGCAAATCGCCCTTTGGCAACAACGGCACCCACCCCACCGGTATTCGCGTCGGCGGTCAGAGCAAATCGCGCTCGGCGATGAAGGTGGCCGAGGAACGTCGCTTCAAGGATTACCGCACCGACCAGATCGTCGATACGCGCAACCTGCGGGTCGCGTTGCGACGTCTGCGCCAACTCGTGCGCCGTGGCGACCCGACCGAACTCGACCTCGACGGCACGATCGACGAGACCTGCCGCAACGCCGGCGAGATCGAATTTGTTTTTCGCCCACCGCGCCGCAACGAGATCCGGCTGCTGCTTTTGATGGATGTCGGCGGCACGATGGATCCCTTCTACGATCCGGTGAGTCGACTCTTGACGGCACTGCACGAGGAACGCGGGCTGCGTGCCTTCGAGGCCTACTATTTCCACAACTGCATCTACGACCAGGTCTACCGCGACGCC